>JAKJDA010000100.1 GCA_022706165.1 Candidatus Hydrogenedentota bacterium
TGTTCTACTCCATCATCGTGCCGGCGCACAACGAGGAACGGAACATTGCCCGGACGCTTCGCGCGTTGGCCGGGGCCTTGCACGGGGCCGCCATACCGTTTGAGATTGTCGCCGTGAACGACAACAGCTCCGACGGCACGGCGCAGGCCGTCGAGACTTTGCGCGAGGAAATCGCGGAGCTTCGGCTTGTCCACAACGCGCCGCCGCCGGGATTGGGCCGCGCCATTCGCTGCGGACTCGAACATTTCCGCGGCGATGCCGTGGCCATTGTCATGGCGGATTGTTCCGACAGCCCCGATGACGTCGTGGCGTGTTATCGCAAACTCGAGGAAGGCTATGACTGCGTGTTCGGGTCGCGGTTTCTGCCGGGCAGCCGGGTGACGGATTATCCTCCCGTGAAGCTAGCGTGCAACCGGCTCGGAAACCGGCTCATCCAAGCCCTTTTCGGGACGCGCCACAACGATCTCACGAACGCGTTCAAGGCATACCGCCGCCATGTCATCGAGGACATCTCGCCGGTGCGGTCGGACCACTTCGATATCACCGTCGAATTGTCGTTGTCCGCGCTGACTCGTGGCCATGCCATCGCGGCCATGCCCATTTCCTGGACCGGCCGCACATGGGGCCAATCCAAGCTCCGTCTGCGTGAAATGGCCCTTCGTTATCTCACGACGATTCTCAGAATCCGCTTCGGGCTTTCCGCGCGCGGCTGAGCGCTCCGTCGGGACTACGGAAACAGCCACTCGCCTTTCCAGCCGGCTCCGTCACGGCGGAAAAGGACCCGCTCATGCAGCCGAAAGGGCTTTTCGTGCCAAAACTCGATGACGTCCGGCAGCAGGCGGAATCCGGACCAAAACGGCGGACGGGGGACCTTGCCGATGTTGAATTTGAGCGCGTATCGGGCGACGCGTTGCTCGAGTTCCCAACGTCCGGGCAACGGCTGTGATTGCTTGGAGGCCCAAGCCCCGAGTTGACTCAGGCGCTCGCGCGAAGCGAAATACGCATCGGCTTCCTCGTCGGAAACCGGCTCGACGCGTCCCTGCGCCCGGATTTGCTTGCACAGCGGCATGCAATGAAAGCACAGCGCCGCCTGAGGATTCTCGGTCAATTCACGCGCCTTGGGCGACGTCAAATTCGTGTAGAACACGAACCCGCGCGCATCGATGCCCTTCAACAGCAGCATTCGCACGCTCGGCATGCCGGAGGCGTCCGCCGTCGCCAGCGAGAACGCGGTCGGCTCTTTCATGTCCGTTTTCTTGGCCTCGTCCAACCACTGCTTGAAGAGTTCGATTGGGTCCGCATCGGGCGCAATCCCCATTCCCGCCATCCTTCCCGTTTATGCCCCAGGCTGCCGCGCCACCCCGCGCGATAACGCCCCCAAAAAGCCGAGGAACCCTTCCCCATCCAGAAAGGTTCCCCAGAATTGTCGAGATACGGCGCGCTTCTACACGGTTTCCGCGACGCGCTCCGAACGATTGGCGGCGCCATCGCCCGTGACCAAGCGGGCCGTCTCGCGCGCAATCATCAGCTCTTCGTCCGTTGGAATGACCAGCACGCGGACGGTGGCGTGATCCTGCGAGATGTCCCGCTCGTTCCGGGCGTTTTTCTCTTCATCGATCGCCACGCCAAGATATCCCGCCTGCTTGAGAATGCGGCTGCGCATTTCGGCCCCTCGCTCGCCGATTCCTCCGGTGAACACAATCGCATCGACGCCGTTCATCACCATTGCATACGAGCCCGTGAAACGGGCCACGCGGTAGGCGAACATCTCGAGCGCAAGCTGCGCATCCGGGTCGCCCTTGGCGGCCAACGCTTCGCAGTCCCGCACATCCGCATGGCCGCAAACGCCCTCGAACCCGCTCTGCTTGTTCAACGTGCGATCGACCTCGTCGGCGGTCATGCCCATTTCCTTGATCATGAACAGCGGGATATAGGGGTCCATATCGCCGCAACGCGTGCCCATCATCACCCCTCCCAACGGAGTGAGGCCCATGCTGGTCTCGACGGACTTGCCGTGGTCGACGGCGGTGATGCTGCTCCCATTGCCGAGGTGACAGGTGATGAGGCGCAGGTCCTTCAGCGGCTGGCCGAGAAGCTTCGCCGCTTCCAGGGCGACGTAGTGGTGCGACGTGCCGTGAAATCCGTATTTTCGGACGCCGTATTCCGTGTACATGCTTTTCGGGACTGGATACCGGTATGCCTGCGGCGGGATGGTATGGTGGAACGCCGTGTCGAACACGGCGACTTGGGGGATCCCGCTGAATATTTTCTCGCACGCTTCGATGCCTTCGAGCGCGGGAGGATTGTGCAGCGGAGCCAGGCGCGAGCATTTGCGAATGCCCGCGAGCACGTCGTCGTCGATGATGACCGACCCCGTGAATTCCTCGCCTCCATGAACGACGCGGTGGCCAATCCCCACGATTTCGGTGATGTCGCTAATGACGCCGCAGTCCGAGCAGAGAAGAGTCTTGCAAATGGCGTCAATGGCCGCGCCATGATCGGGAACGGCCACCAGACCGTTGCTCTTCGCAAAAACGGCTTGCCGCTGACACAACTTCCAATCCGTCTCGCAACAGGCGCACTGAATGCGCGAACCCGTCAGCCCGATGCGCTCGACCGATCCCTTCGCAATGACCTGGCTGCCGCCGTTGACATCGAACACCTTGAACTTGACGGAAGACGAACCGCTGTTCAGGACCAATACTTTCATGCCTTGACACTCCGATCGTGATTTCGCGCCCAGGGCGCTTTACCGCATTATCTGGCTTTGCACCACCGTCACCGCCGCGACGCCCACAATATCTTCCCACGAGCAGCCCCGCGACAAGTCGTTGACAGGCAACCGCAGCCCCTGCAACACGGGGCCATACGCTTCCGCGCCCGCCAAGCGTTGAACCAGTTTGTAGGCGATGTTGCCGGCGTCCAGATCGGGAAACACCAGCACGCGGGCGCGACCCGCCACTTCGCTCCCCGGAGCCTTGGACTTGCCCACGCTCTCCACGAGCGCCGCGTCGCCTTGCAACTCGCCGTCGATCCGCACGGGCGAATCCGCGCCGAACCGTTCGGCCATGCGTTCCTTGGCGATGCGCGTCGCCTCGACCACCTTCTCGGTCAACACGCTCTTCGCGGAACCTTTCGTCGAATACGACAACATGGCCACATACGGGTCAATCCCGAAATTCAGCGCCGTCTGCGCGGTGCTCAACGCGATCTCCGCCAACTGCATGGCATCGGGATTCTCCACCAGTCCGCAGTCCGCGAACAAATACGTCACGCCCGTATCCGGCATGTCCATGAAAAAGAACGACGAAACCAGCGCGCAGCCCGGCGCCGTGCGCAAAATCTGAAGCGCGGGACGCAGCGTGGCGGCCGTCGAATGAATCGCCCCCGCCACCATTCCGTTCGCCAGTCCCCGGTGCAACATCATCATGCCGTGATGAATCGGTTCGAGCACGGCCTCTCGGGCCTGCTCGGGCGTCACTCCCTTGGCCTTGCGCAGGGCATAAAACTCTTCCGCGAACGAGGAGGTCCATTCCGCCGATGCGGGATCGACCACGCGCAACGCGCGCTTGATGCCCAGCGCTTCGAGTTTGGAGCGCACCATCGCCTCATCGCCTATCAAAACGACGGAGCCGATGCCCTGTTCCTCGATGGCGTCAGCCGCCAGCAGGGTGCGGTCATCCTCGGGTTCCGGAAGCAAGATGGTCTTCGGGTCCTTTCGGGCTTTGGCAATGACAGCGTCAATGAACTTCATGCAGTGGTTCCTCATTTCGGCGCCCCAAACGCACAGGGACGCGCTCCCTTTCGCTTTTCGATTTGGTTACTGCGCGGCTGCTACCGCATACATGCAGAGCAATCCCTGAAGAAAACAAGCACAAAACATGCCATGCGGACCCTGCCGCAACCCGGCACAAAGGCGTATTATACCGTATATGGGGACGTTTTTGCTAGGAAATCCGTACATATTTTTCTTACAAACCGACCCAAGGGCGCTTCCGTTCCTACAAAAATGTAGCGCTGCCGTATGTTTGCGCCTCCGTCACGACAAGATCGACGGGAATGTCGTGCGGCTCGACCGGAATCGTCTCGACGAGACACGCCTCGTATGCCAAGCCGATGGACGGACCGGCATGGCGCGCCAAGAAACGGTCAAAATAGCCCGCGCCGTACCCAATGCGATACCCGTCGCGCGTGAACGCGACGCCGGGAACAATCACGACGGCGCCCGGATCGGGATCGTGCGTGCGGCGGCCATCGGGTCCGGGCTCCCAAATGCCGAACGCGCCACGCACAAGGTCCTCCACCCGCGCAAGTTCCGGCCACACCAGAGTGCGGCCCGGCGCGCATACAGGAACCCGCACCGGACGGCCTTCCTGCAAAAGCCAGCGTATCAGTTCGAACGTGTCGACTTCGTTGTCCTTCGACGAGACATAGGTCAACACCTGGGGCGCTTGCCGCACCCACGGCAACGCCGCCACGCGCGCTAAAATAGCCGCGCTCTTATCACGCGTCGCCGCCGCCGACATGCGCGTGCGGCGTTCGAGGAACAGGGCGCGCATCTCCGGTTTCGTCATCATCCTGCGCCCGCAAGCGGAAAGACCCGGCGCACGCCCCCCGATCCTTCGCGGTCCATTCTTCTCACTCTCCGTAGGCGGCTTCGAGCTGTTGATCGGCGGGCGCGGCGTCGCGGCAACACGCCCACGTCGGTTCCTCGAAAAAGGCCCGCGTCTCGTGCGCGCGTTCTGCGGCGAAAAAACGCGTCCCCAACTCGCCAAATGCGCGAAGACAATCCGCCGCCTCTTGATCGAGTTCGGCGAGAAGCGCCTCCGTGCCCGTGGGGGCCGGGGAAGCGGCAGCCAGCACGCGGCGGACATGGTCCCGCGCAAGACGCCGGTCGTTCCACGTTCCCAGGAGGTCTTGCAGTTCCTTCAGGGCAGCGACGAAAACGTCCATCCGCTCTTCGTACAGCGGCACATACAATTCGCAGGCATACCGAAGCTTTTTCAGGCAAATGCGAATGCAGTGAAGCGTTTCCTCGGAAGGCATGCCGCGCCACAGCAAATACACGGCGCGCGCTCCGGAATAGCGCCGGCAAAGCGCGCGCGCCGCTTCCTTGAGATAACAGGTCCGCGGCGGCCTCATCCCCAAAAACAAATCCACCAGCGCGAGTTCGAATTCGCGGAAAGCAGCCGCGGACGCGCCCTCTGCAACGGAGTTTGATAGGGCTTTGCGCTCGGCGCGCAACCGGCGCAATGCGACGGCAAGCGCCGCCCGAACAGAACCATCGCGCCGCCGCCGCCGTTTTTCGAGCAGCGCTATCGTGACGTCCAACTCGCGCGGCTTTCCCAGAGCTTTCGTGATGGCGCGCGCGCGCTGCGTCACGGGACGACGCGTCCCCCCCATAAAGACCTTCCTGTGGGCGACAAGAGCGGCCCGCAAACGGCGCGACGCCACGCGCAGATCATGGATGCCGTCCGGGTCTTCGGCGCGCGCCGCTTCGATAGAGGCATGCACCATGGCCGCCCGCGCCCGCACCAGCCGTGACGCCGCCTCCAGCGCCAACACGCACCGCTTCGCCATCGCTCGTTCCCTTCGCGCACCGCGCCCGGCTGGAGAAAATCAGTCCATGCCTTCCACCACCGGGCCCTCGGGAGCGCTGATCACGGCCTCGGTCTCCTTCAAATCCAGCAACGACCGCACGCGCTTGCGCAGCCGCTGTTGCACCGTCATCACCGAGCCATGCGCGCTCACCTTCGTCATCTCGAACTCCTTGGTCATCTTCGCAAAAGCGCGAATCATGCGTTTCTGATAGCGCATGAAACTGTCGTACAGATTATCGGCAAGGTTCATGTCCATGCCGCACTCCCAGAACCCCAGTTTTTCGGCCTTGAGGGCCCGCTCGGCCAGCACGTCGAGGTCCACCTCCAGATACAGGGTCAAGTGCGGAACAAGCGCAAACGAATACGCCTTGCGCAACCACTGCGCGTTGAGTCCGCGCACGCCGTACCGCGCGAAAATCGTATAGATGTAGCGATCGGCCAGCACGATGAATCCCCCCTGCAACGCCGGCACGATGGCGCGCTCGAGTCGGTCCGCCAAATCCGTGGCGTAAAACAACGCGAGGGTGCGCCGTCCGATTTCATGGCCTCTTTTGGCTTTTGTGAGGCCGATTTCGGTCAATTCCGATCGGCACAACGACGTCGTGACCACGCCATAGCCGAGATTCTCGAGCCATTCCTGCAGCAGCCGAATTTGCGTGCTTCGCCCCACGCAATCCGGTCCTTCCAGCACGATAAGACGCCCCTGCAGATCCACGTTTCGCAGCGTGGGAATGCCCGCTCCGAAATAGTGCGCTTTCATGCCTTCTTCCTCCCGGCCGGCCGCATCTTCTTTTCCTTGATCTTTTCGAGAACCACCTTGCGGATGCGTCGCTGCTGTTTCTCGATGGGATGATCGCCGTGAACCACGACAAGCCCGTACTCATTCACCAACTTGTCGTATTCCTCCATGATCCGGGCCTGAAACTTCAGAAAGCTTTCGGCGGGATCGCGGCTCAGCCCGAGATCCATGCCCGCCTCGTAATACTTGAGGCCCGCTCGACCTCGGAAAATGCGCTGCACCGCGGTCTGCAGCGGAACGCGAAAATAAAACGCCAGATCAGGCTGCACCGCGAAACTATACAGATCGCGCACATACTCCGGGGCCACCCCGCGCACCACATCGCGCGAAAACGCCGTCCACACATACCGGTCGGCCAACACAATCATGCCCGCCTGAAGCGGCGGGATAATGGCGCGTTCGAGCCGATCCGAAAAATCGGTGGCATGGATCAACGCAAACGTCAGCGGCGTGAGAATCTGCTTGGTCTTGCCCAGCTTCGTCGTCTTTTTCACGAGTTTCGACGAATTCCACTCCGTGAAAAACAGGTCGTATCCCTCCTGGATCAACCAAGACCGCATGAGATCCAGTTGGGTGGACTTGCCCGAGCCGTCCACTCCCTCTACGACAATCAGCATGCCGGGGTACTCATGTGGCGAACGCAAACCGGACATACCGTCACCTCCTTGCGCAAACCGTCCGCACTCCTGCCGTCCTGCCCAACGGGGAAAAGCGTCCGGATTTCTTACCCGTGCGGCCTATGGATGCCGATCAGATACCCGGCCCCGAAACAGGCCGCGCCAAGCAACAGCGAAATGATCAGCCACGCGATGTGCGTCCCGCGGCGTTCCCACATCGCCAAAAAACGACTCCGCAGCCACGTGAGCAGACTCGGCTCGAGCAAGGCCACGATAACGGTGATATTGTCCTTGCCGCCGTTGTCGTTGGCCAGGTTGACCAACCGGGACGCGATTTCCGCCGGCCTGCCGCCTTTCTTGAATTCAGCGGCGATCTCCGAATCCTTCGCCATGTTGACCAAGCCGTCGGTGCACAACAACAGCATATCGCCGGGAACCGTGTCCCAGGCGTACCCGTCCACGTCAACCGCCTCATGGGTTCCGATGCACCGCGTCACGAAATTGCGCCGCGCGTCCGACTCTGCCTCGGACTTCGTCATGAAGCCCGCCTTGACCTGCTCATCCACCCACGAATGATCCTCGGTCTTGTCGACGATCTCGCCGTTTCGCAGGTGATAGCAGCGCGAATCGCCAACGTTTGCGATATGCGCCCGGCGCGGCTGCACGACCGCCGCCAGGAAGGTGGTCCCCATGGGACGCCCCGCCTTTACCAGTTCACTGTTGGTTTGGAAAATGCTCGCGTTGGCTTTCTTGATCCATTCCAGCAAAACCGGCAGCGGACTTGGGGCGGCATCGGGCGCGTCCGGCTCCGCGGGCGGTTGCCTGAGGGCATCCTTCACGATAGCGACGGAAAGCCTGCTCGCAATCTCGCCGCCCGTGTGACCGCCCAGCCCATCGGCCACGCACAGCATCGCCCCTTCCTCAAACAACCGCAACCCCGGCACATCCTCGCGAAACACGCCGTAGCTGTCTTCGTTGTTCCGTTTTTTTCGCCCGACATCCGTTTGTGCCGCGATATCGATCCGCATACGACCCCTCTGCCGCGCATGCCCGACGCGCGTGTCCTCTCACACGCCACTATACCCTTTCCGGGCGAAGCTGTGCGAACTCGCGCCCCCGGCGCCATGCGCGCAGCGGATCCGCGGCGTTTCGGTCGCATTCCCCCTTGTCGGAACGCTACGCCCAACAACAGCCGAACCGCCGCCCGTCGTGCACTCAATACCCGGCATTTTATATGCCCCTCCGGCAGGCTTTTGACGGTTGTCCGCCCGACGCGGTTTGAAAACCGCCCCGCCGGTATGCTACCGTTTCCCTGCGCCAAAACGCACGCGTACCCGTAGCTCAATGGATAGAGTACTTGGCTACGGACCAAGGGGTTGGGGGTTCGAGTCCCTCCGGGTACGCCATTCCCCTCTCTTGCCCCATCTTGCAAACCCTTGTCTTTATTGGCCGAAATGCGATCTGTATCATCTGTTACGCTGTTATGGATAAATGCCTCTTCATTGCCAAATTTTGCCTCGCTGCACCACGTTTTGCCGGATTTTGGTGCAACCGTTGGGGCAACCAAATTCGCCGCCTTTTGGGCAAGTAGCCCCGGGTTCCCGCCGCAAAAATCCGGCAACTTGCCCACAGCGTCCGCCGTGTCAATCAGCGTAAGGTGCGTGTAGATATTCGCCGTCAAAGTCGGCGTGCTGTGCCGCATGGCCTTTTGCGCCACCTGCAACGATACGCCCGCTTTTGCCAACATTGTGCCAAAGGTGTGACGCAATGCGTGAACGTCCACCACGCGCCCGGCGCTATCGCTTCGTTCAATGCCCGCCGCCCTGCAATCCGCGTGAAACACTTTCGCCATTTT
>JAKJDA010000101.1:0-380 GCA_022706165.1 Candidatus Hydrogenedentota bacterium
CTGCCTGCGTTGACGATGCCGGGTATTCGGGAGTTCGTTGACAAAATTACGGGAAGCGCCTATAGTGAATACGAAACAATGGTTCAGCGCAGACAGGAATTCGGGGAGATCGAGGGGAAGGTTGCGCGTCGTGGCGCATGCGGACGGCGAACAAGACGAGAGCGCCGGGGCATCGCGCGTGGCCGCGCGTACAGGGGAACGAATGCGCAGGCACGCGCGATCGTCGTCCCTACAATGCCAGATTATGAAAGGGCGTAACGTCATGAAACCATCCTTTTGTTTGCGGCATGGCAGTCGATTTCACGCGCTTTTCTCGCATCGGCAACGCCAAAGCCGGTGGACGCGAGGGATGGCGATCGTGTGGATCCTTCTCGTGGCGG
>JAKJDA010000101.1:390-8820 GCA_022706165.1 Candidatus Hydrogenedentota bacterium
CCCCCGCCTCCGTTGTCACGTGGTCGGCGACTACGTTGGACGGCGTTCCGGGCGCTTCCCAAGCCTTGGATACGGTCACCGATGCGGCCGGCGTTCAGCATTGGGCGTACGTGCGCGTCTCCCAGCAGCAGGCGGGATCCACCATCACCACGGTGTCCGAAGTGCATTGCGGGAACAGCCAAGGGCAGGATTTCATCGTGCAGTCCGCCGTGCAAACCATCGTGATGGGCCAACCCACGACGTATTCGGGCGCTGTTTTGGGCAAGCCCTCCGTGACGGTGGATGCGAACAACGTGTACGTGGGATATATGGAGAGCTTGCCCGACGTCACGGGTGATCCCTTCACGACGTCGGTCAAATTGGAAATGAAAGAAATCGGCGCCGCGTCGTTTTCGCCCTTGCCCGCGACCAACTCCGTCTGGGTCGCTTCGAATATATATGATCACAGCGCCGCCGATGCGCAATCGCTGGACATCGCCGTAGACGGCGACGGCGTTTTGCACTGGACGTATATGCGGACCGCCGAAAGCTTTCTTCCCACGCAATCCATCAAGACGACCACAATCCGGTATGGCAATAACGCCGGAGCCGGCGAAGACTCCGAGGTGCTTACCGCCACATACACCGGCACGGGAAAGAGTCAGGCGATAGGGACGAGCGTCTCGGGAGCCGTGCTGGGGCAGCCGACCCTCGCCCTCGCGGACGGCACGCTGTATCTGGGTTTCTGGCGCAGCGTTCCTGACATTACGGGCGCAACGTTCACCAACGGCGTTTTGTTGACGACGCGCGCCGGCGGCTCTTTCGCGACGCCCGTGAGCGTGGGCCAAACGTGGATGTCGATCGTGAGGGACAGCGCAACCGGAACGGATCCGTTGGCGTCGTCCCAAACATTGGACCTTGCCGTGGAAACCGGCGGCGTCGTTCACTGGGTGTTTCGGCGAACGGAGGGAACCCAGACCCCCACCACCTTCTCCGTCACCACCAAGATCGAATACGCCAACAGCCTGGGCGAGGCGGAAATGATCCGCCAGGAAGTTTTTTCGGGGCCGCTGCCGCCGGGACCGCCGTTCACCGGCAATTTGATTGGCAAGCCGTCCATATCCCTCGCGCCCGACAGCGCATTGCGCGTGGCGTACCTGAGGACCTCCGCTTCCGGCGCCGTGAGCACCGATATCATGTTGACGTCCAAAGCCTCGACCGCTCCCCGGTATACGCTCACGCTGCAACGCAATCCCGCCATTGGCGGCTCCATCAACGCATCGCCCCTGCCGGATGTGGACGGCAAATACACAAGCGGCCAAGTCGTCACCCTGACGGCCGTCGCGAACTCGGGATATCAGTTCGATTCGTGGTCGGGCGTGGATTCGCAGAACGGGAACAGCGCCACGGTAGTCATGAACAATGACAAGACCGTGACGGCGGCGTTCGCGCTCCTGCCAACGCCGCGGTACGTGCTGACCCTTACGACGTTGCCCGCCGCTGGCGGCAGCATTACGCCGACGCCCGCCCCCGGACAGGACGGCAGGTACGATGAGGGGCAAACCGTCAATTTGCATGCGGTCCCCAACGTCGGTTACCTGTTCGTTTCCTGGACAGGCGCGGACGCCTCGAACGACGCCGATGCGACCGTCGTCATGACGGGAGACCGGACCGTTACGGCGACGTTTGCGTTGATAGAGCCTCCTCGTTTCACGTTGACGTTGACAACGATCCCGTTGGCAGGCGGCAGCATTACGCCGACGCCCGGCCCCGGCCAAGACGGCAAATACCCTCAGGGGGAAACCGTCGCCCTGCAGGCCGTCCCCAACGCCGGCTACCAGTTCGTTTCCTGGACAGACGTGGATTCCTCAAACGGCCCCAATGCGGCCGTGGCCATGACCGGGGCTCGAACCGTCACGGCGACATTCGCGCTTATCCAGGATCCTCGCGTCACGTTGACGCTGACCGCGAGTCCGACGGCGGGAGGCGTGATCAACCCGGCGCCAGGTCCAGGCTTGGATGGCAAATACGACCGGGGACAGAGCGTCAACCTCCAAGCCGTCCCCAACACGGGCTATCAATTCGTCTCCTGGTCGGGCGTGGACATTTCTTCGGGCGCCGACGCCACGGTCATCATGAACGGCGATCGGACCGTGAGCGCCGTTTTCACCCCGATTCAACAGGGACGCTACATGCTTACGCTGCAAACGTATCCCCCAAGCGCCGGCGTCATCACCCCCAGTCAGCCGACGGGACAAGACGGGCTGTATCCATCGGGCGCAACGCTTTCGCTGACGGCGACCGCGGCGCCCCTGTACAAGTTCGTCAGTTGGCAAGGCGTGGACGCCGCCAGCGGGAAAGTGGCCACGGTCGTCATGAACGGCGACCGGGTGGTGACGGCGCTCTTCGTGGGATATCGTGACGCAGCGGACGTGAACGGCGATCTCTCATGGGATGCGGTCGACGTGCAACTCGTCATCAACGCGGCCCTCAACCTGCCCGTGGGGTTGGACTGCGACATTGACGGCAACGGCGGAGTCGACGCAGTCGACGTGCAACTCGCGATCAACGCCGCCCTGCGCGTTCTATAGCGGCCCCGGTTTCGGCGAATAGAGCGCGGCGCCCGGCGTGCGCTTATTCCATGCGTCGCATCAGCGCCTCGGCGAATTCCCGGGTGCCGGCGACGCCGCCAATGTCGCGCGTGAGTTCGTCGGGGCGTCGATCCCGGAGAACTTTGTCGTAAGCGTCTCGGATCCGCGCCGCCGCATCGGTTTCGCCGAGGTGGTTGAGCATCATCACGCCGCTCATGATGATCGCCAACGGATTGGCGATGTTTTGCCCCGCAATGTCGGGCGCGCTGCCGTGGACCGCTTCGAACACGGCGCAATCGTCTCCAATGTTCGATCCGGGCACGACGCCCAACCCTCCCACGAGCCCCGCGCACAAATCGCTGATGACATCGCCGTACAAATTTTCGAGCAGCAGAATATCGAAACGCGCAGGGTCGCGCACCAGCTGCATGCAGCCGTTGTCGATGATGAGCTCTTCGTATTCAATATCGGGACCGTACGCATCGCGCATCGCCCGGGCGCACTCCAAAAACAGGCCGTCGGACATCTTCATGATATTGGCTTTGTGAAACACCGCGACCCGCTTCCGGCGCCGCGTGTGCGCGTAATGAAAGGCGAACCGGGCGATCCGCTCGCAGGCGGTCCGCGTCGCGACCTTCAGGCTTGTCACGACCCCGGGCACAATCTCGTTCTCGATGCCGGAGTAGAGTCCCTCCGTGTTCTCGCGGATGACCACCAATTCGACATTCTCGTAACGCGTTTTGACGCCGGGCATGCTGCGCACCGGACGCACGGCGGCGTACAGATTGAGTTTTTTGCGCAACTGCACGTTGACGCTTTTGAAGCCTTTTCCGATCGGCGTCGTGACCGGACCCTTCAGCGCGATCTTGTGACGCTGGATGGCTTCAAGCGTTTCCGCCGGAAGAACATCGCCGTATTGTGCCGCGGCGGCCGCGCCCGCAGGCAACACCTCCCACGCGATGGATGCGCCGGACGCCTCAATCACGCGCCGCGCCGCTTCGGCCACTTCCGGGCCGATCCCGTCTCCCGGAATCAAACATGCTGTATGCGTCATGCCGCCGTCTCCTGTTGCGATAACCATTCCCGAAACGTCCTGATTCGCCGCGGCATTCCGCTTCGCGTCAGGAAGCGTCCGCCGCCACGCCTTTTCCACGCATGACGGCATCGAGCCAAGTGATCAGTTGGCTCCGCGCGCTGTCCGACGCATCCAACAGATCCGTGCCGTGCGCGCCGCCTGGATATTGACGCCACTCACAGTGCCCCGGAGCGATTTCCTTCAAGCGTGCGCACGAAGACGCCGAGTAGCCGTCGCCATCGGACGCCATCAGCAGGCTCGGGCGCTTGCCGTATGCGATCATGGCTTGTTCGATCGCAACGCCGTGATAATCAAGACCCGGAGAGATAAGGATGACCGCGGGCGCGTCGCCGTGCACCGCAGCATACCGGAGCGCGAGATTGGCTCCAATGCTGGCGCCTGCCAAGGCGATGTTGGCGGCGTTGGCTCCGCGATCGATCAGCCCGCGCTTCGCGGCGTCGATATCGCGCAAAACGCCCATCCATTCCTCGGTCGTGAACGCGCGAAACGAAAGCGTCTTTCCCTGCTGCTGTGCGCTGTCGCCGTGTCCGCGCATGTCAATCGCCATGCAGGCGTACCCCGCGCGCTGCAATTGAGGCGCAAGCCCGGCCCAGCGGCTTCTGTCCGATCCCAGCATATGGACCAGGATCACGCCCGGAGCCTTGGACTCCGTGGAAGGATAATGCGTCGCGGCAATGCGAACGCCATCGCCCGCGTCTAGCATCACGTCCTGCGCGGAGCCGTGGATAGCGTCCACGCGTCCGCATCCAGAGAAACTCGCCGCAAGACCGATAAGCGCTGCGACAAAACGCATCGCCGCCTCCTTTCGCGCGCGCCGGAAACGATCAAGGCTGCAGAAAAGCCTGTAATTTCAAGGCGAGACTCACATCCCCTTGCAGTTTCAGACGGCCCGACAGAAAAGCCATCTGGCCGCTGAGCTTTCCGGAAACCATATCGATCCAATCGGACGCCGTCGTCGTGACGGTGATGTCGGGATTCGCCGCATCGCCTTGCCAGACCTGCGCAATGCCGTCATCGATGGCGACAACCCAACGGCAATCGCCGGCATCATCTCCGATGAGATTGAATTGATACGTGGCGCACATGCCGCTGATGCGCTCCGGATTGATCCGCGAGGCGAGCCCTTCAAAGAACTCCGTTGCCGTCATGACGCTTTCTCTCCCGTTCGATGGAAACGCCCTTGTTCGCTTTTGCCCTTTGTTTATGGGCTTCTTGCGGCGCCCCGCGCGCGCGTGCGGAGCGATGGATTCAATCTAACACAGGCGCTCGATCGCGTCAATGCACGATCGCGCATAGCGAGAGATCGATCCGCGCACACGGTGATGAAAGAAACGCGATTAGAAAAAAAAGCAAAAAAAATGCTTGCTATTTCGCTCGTTGTTTGCTACACACTTCCACGATATGGGCGATGCAAGCACGCGCAATGCGCGCGTGCGCAACACGCCGGCGAAATTGAATCGGTGCATATCGCGGTCGCGACGGCCGCGATGCAGACGCGCACAAGCGAAACGGCAACGCCGCAGAAGCCCTGGAAAAACAAGTGCACACAGTGATGTGCATGTACAAAGCTAGAGCAGCGGCAATCGCTTCGCGAGGCGCGTGAAGAGCGCGCAGAAGACAAGACGCGCGGCCAGCGATCGCCACCCAAGCGGCGCGATCGATCGCCGCGAAAAAAAGCGCGCGAAGCGGCGCCGGTTTATCGCAGGCAAGAAGGGAACGTAGCGTCTAACGCTGTCATGGACGGAACGGAACTTCAAGAAGCCGTTTCATCAGTTCGCGAAACATCGGCATGCCGGTGGAGCGGGCATCGTGCGGCGCGGTCGCGTCGGCATCGTTCCTCATCGTCTTCTTCCTTTTTTATTTCCCTCCACATCCGCCGCGAGCGCGACGAAACGCTCGGGCGTTTGCGTACAGCCGGTCATGACGGGCGGAAGCCCGATGACTGTCCTGACTGCAGACTGGCTGCAGTTGGGACGCTAGCCGACGGGACGGCGCCTACATGGACGCCGGCGTCGTCGAGCTGGCATAGGTAGGGGTGAAAAAGAAGGAGAGTTAAGTATGGCGCTCGAAAAGAAACCCGCAGCCAAGAAGAAGGTAGCCGCGAAGAAGCCGGCCGCGAAGAAGCCGGCCGCCAAGAAGGCCGTCGCCAAGAAGCCGGCTGCCAAGAAGCCGGCCGCCAAGAAGGTTGCCGCGAAGAAGCCGGCCGCCAAGAAAGCCGCCGCGAAGAAGCCGGCCGCCAAGAAGGCCGCCGCGAAGAAGTAAGGCATCGCCGTCTGAACGACGATGCGACTCATTCTTCGGGTGGCAATCGTGAACGACGCCGCTGCAATGCGTTGTCGTGCGCACGAGCGCTCACCCGAAGAATGAGTCCCGGCAAGAAATTCTTTTGCCGAGGAGAGGCGCCCGGAGGTGGGCGCTTTTTCCTTTTCGCCCGGCGCCTTCCCCGTGGCGCCGGAGAGGAAAAGACACATGGCCACACACCCCGCAGCGCCCGCATTGCGCGAGGCCTTGGAACGCGCCCTGCAAGAAGCTCGCGCGCCCGGAGCCGCGGCCTATGTAGGCAATCGGTCCGAAACCATCTTTTACGAGGCCATGGGGCATCGCGCGCTTGAGCCGTCTGCGCTGCCGACGCAGAAAGAAACCCTCTACGATCTTGCATCGATGACCAAAGCCGTCGCCACGGCCACGGCCGTCATGCTGCTGTGCGAAGACGGCGCGATCGATCTCGATCAGCCCGTCAACGAGATCGTTCCCATCCCCGCGTTTCGCCGCTTTACGGTCCGCCGCCTGCTGACCCACACTTCCGGATTGACCGTCGGCCGCCCGCTCTACAAGACCGCATCGACGCTGAACGAAATGCTCCAGGTCTATGCAGCGATGGATCTCGAGTATGCGCCCGGATCGCGGCGGCGCTATTCCGACGCCGGATTCATGATTCTCGGCAAGGTCGTGGAACTCGCCGCGCACGATTCGCTGGATGCCTTTTGTCGCAAACGCATTTTTGACCCGTTGGGCATGGATCACACGACGTTTAATCCGCCCGCCGCTTGGGCGGAACAATGCGCCGCGACGGAGCGCTGTCCCTGGCGAAAAAAAATCATGCAGGGTCAAGTGCACGACGAAAACGCTTACGCGGCGGGAGGCGTTGCGGGGCACGCGGGGCTGTTCTCCACGGCGGAAGACCTGGCGCGATTCTGCCGCGCCTGGATGAACGGCAACATCGTGAAGGAAAAAACCTTCGCCGAGGCGCTCCGCGTGGGACAAGTGCCGGTGTATCCGTGGCAGGGCTTGGGATGGGACCTCGATCCCTGGCGCGACACGACGATGGGCTACCTGCCCTCGCGCCGTGCATTCGGCCATGCCGGCTGGACGGGGACAAGTTTGTGGGCCGACGCCGAGACCGGCCTTTTCGCCATTTTGCTGAGCAATACGTGCCATCCGAGCCGAGCCGCACGCGACAACGAAACCTTGCGCCGCGTCTTCTACGATGCCGTGGCAAAGGCTTTTTATTCAGGAAGATCGAATGCGCACACGGGGCTGGACCGTCTGGTGCGCGACGGGTTCAAGCCGGTTCGCGGCAAACGAATCGCGCTGTTGACCAATCTCGCCGCCGTCGATCAGCTAGGCAGGCCCGCGCTAGACGCGCTACGCCTCGATGAGACCGTGCGCCTGCAGCGCGTGTTCACGCCGGAACACGGGCTGCGCGGACATGCCGAGGCGGGCGAAACCGTCCCGTCTGAAAAAGGAACCGTTCCGATCATCAGCCTGTACGGCGGCAAAGACCGGCCCGCGCATTCCGAATTGCAGGACCTCGACGCGGTGCTCGTGGATTTGCCGGACATCGGCGCGCGCTACTACACCTATCTCGCGACGATGCGGGCGTGTCTTGAAGCGTGCGCCGACGCAGGCGCGCCCGTGCTGGTGCTCGATCGCCCCAACCCCATCGGCGGCGCCATACTCGAAGGGCCCATGCCGCAAAGGACCGACTCGCCCGTGTGTTCCGCGGAGGTTCCCGTGCGCCACGGAATGACCCTTGGCGAGTTGGCGCGCTTTCTCGAAGCGGGACCGCTCCGCGGAAAAGGGCTGACGCTTGACGTGATGGCCGTTGACGGCTGGCCGCGCGCGTTGTTGTTCGAGGCATGCTCGCTGCCGTGGTCGGCGCCGTCGCCCAACATGCCCACCCCCGAGACGGCGCTGACGTACGTGGGCGCATGCCTGTTCGAAGGCACAAACTTGAACGAAGGACGCGGAACCGATACGCCTTTCCAGCTCATTGGCGCGCCCTGGCTCGACGCCGGCGGAACGATCGCCGAGATCGCTCCAGGGGAAACGGCGGGTTGCGCACTCGAAGCAACGGTTTATACGCCGCGCAGCATCGCTGGCAAGGCCGCCAAGCCAAGGCATAGAGACAAAGAATGCCGCGGCATCCGCCTCCGCGTGACCGACCCGTCTGCATTTCGTCCCTTCACGACGGCGCTCGCGTTGATCATCGCGATCCGGAAACGTCACGCCGGCGATTTCGCCTGGCAGCCCCTTTTCGACAAGCTTGCGGGCTCCGACGATCTCCGGCGGCGCATCGAAGCCGACGAAACCGCCTCCAGCATCGTGGCGCGCTATGCCGACGCGCTCCAAGCCTTCGACGCAGCGCGGCCAAAGCTATACCCGTGATGCAACCGTTCCCTGCTTTCCCTGCGCTTCGCATTCCATTCCGCAAACAAGATGACGATTGCTTCCCCCCCCCAAAAAAGGGGCGAGCGGCGGGGG
>JAKJDA010000102.1:0-374 GCA_022706165.1 Candidatus Hydrogenedentota bacterium
CGCTATGTAGGTCTCGGCATGCCGGAGCGACGAAAAGTCTGCGAAGACAAGGTCGTCCAAGTCCGCCTGCTCCGCCACGTACGAGTCGTCGCTGCGGCGAATTTCCGCCCCGTAACGACTATACAGCGACGGCACGCGACCCAAGTCCGGCGTGTCGCGTTGCAACTGTTCCAGAAGCGCCATCACGGGCGTTTCGCCATGGCCTTGCACGACGGCGTCGACGCACGGAAACGTTCGCAGGATTTCTTCCGCGAAATACGAAGCCGTCAACCCGCCAAGAAAGACGAATGTTTCCGGCGAAACCGCCTTGATCGCCTTCGCCACTTGGAGAACGTCGTAGGCTTGGTAGTGCCAATAGAGCGGCAGCCCCGCGG
>JAKJDA010000102.1:387-2183 GCA_022706165.1 Candidatus Hydrogenedentota bacterium
CGTGTAGTTGCGATCGAGCATCCATTCCACCCCGAGATGGGCGATCTCGGCGCGGAAGCCGCGCCGCCGGGCCTGGTGCGCCAGCGCAAGCAGCCCCATCGGGGCGTAGGTGATGTTGAGAAACTCGCCAAGGGGGAGGTACTCGTTGGCGCATTTCGGGACATGGACGAAAAGGCAATCCAATTCGTTGTATTTTCCGCCGGAAAAATCCGTCATGGCCTTCTCTGGAAATCCGCGAGGATCGGGGCCGCAAGAAATCTGCCGTTGCTGCAAGGATAACGTTGCCGACGAATTCTGTCAATGCGAGACAAGCGCCATCTCCACTTCGCGATCCATGGCGCTCTTGCTTTCCAGCCAGAACGAGGGGAACGCATGAAGGGCGAGATGATCGACAAGGGCGCTGAGCGAAAAATCGCCGTCGATCCGCAGCCGCGCCAACGCGTCGGCGTAGAAGATGATTTCCGCGCGACGCACGCCTGGAAACGCGGCGATGCAGTCCTGGACAATGGCGGCGTTTTCGCGGCTGCGGATGTTTGCGATAGAGAGCGTCACCTGGGCGTCGCGCAGGCCCGCAAGCCCCAGAATCGCCATGGTCGCCGCCTTGGGCGCCAGTTTCAGGCATGCATCAAGCGTCGCTTGACGCATGCCTTCTTCGGCGTTGACGCTGTGCACCACGGCATCCACGCTGCGATCGAACAACACCGCGGCATCGGCGCCGCGCAGCAGCCGCGCCGATAGCCGAACGCTGCACGCCTTTGCGTTCGTCGGGCCCGGATCGATCGCGCTGTAGACCGAGGCGATCAGCGCCATGTCGGCCAGGTTTTCCAAAGCCAGCCGCGCCGCGAGAGGCGTCTCGGCCACAAGCCGCGCCGCAAGTTCCTCCGAGGAGTAGTGCGCGGCCAGTTCGCGCATGCCGCAAACGTCCATGTGACGGTCCCGCAGGGAATGGCACAACGCATCCGCCGCCCAATTTTCCGGAGACGCGACACGAACAGGGGCCTCGTCCGTCTTTTCCCCCATCAACACGACCAGTCGCGGTCGGCGCGTGAGGGTTCTGGCGAGAATCGCCGCCGTCTCGGCGCAGAAAAGGTCTTTGTTCAGAAAGAGATCGACAGAGACCTCGGTCGCATCCGCGCTGGTATCGTGGCGCAACAGGTTGTAGGAGAGCACATACCGGCCCGGTGCGTGAATCATGGAGCCGAAAGGGGTCAGGTCGCGCGTGGCGGCTATCTCCTCGAGCGCCTGTGCGATGGCGTTGCGCTCGGCATTCTCGATGGCCGCGACGCGCCCCGCCGCCCCTATGCCCATCGCCACGCCGTTCGCCTGGATGCGCAACGGCCCCTCGACGGCAACGTCTACCGCGCCCGGCGCGGCCACTGCGGCGCCGCATGCCGCGATCGCCGTCAACGCAACCAGCCCCCACGGCGCAGCCCTTCTTCGAATGCGGCTGACGGCGCCGCGTGGCGCCGTGACGTTCGCGACGCGCAGCCTCAATTGCGTCCGCGCGCGATCAGCACCATGCGCAGCAGCTGCATGGCCGCCATGGCTGCGGACGCCACGTAGGTCATCGCGGCGGCGGTCAGAACCTTTTTGGCGCCCCGCAGCTCTTCCGCGTCCAGGTATCCGCCGTTGGCCAAGGCGGCCAGGGCACGACGGCTGGCATTGAATTCGACCGGCAACGTGACCACCGTGAACAGGACCGCAAACGTGAACAGCCAAATGCCGACCTGCATGAGAAACTGCGTCGCCGGGAAAATCATCCCCACAAAAAACAGCGGAAACGCCAAGGTCGATCC
>JAKJDA010000102.1:2193-8765 GCA_022706165.1 Candidatus Hydrogenedentota bacterium
AGCGACATGGGGAGGTACAGACGGGCGTGTTGCACGGCATGGCCGACTTCGTGCGCGGCAATGCCCAAAGCGGCGATGCTCGATCCGTGGTAAATGTCCTCCGAAAGACGCAACGTCCGATCGCGCGGATCGTAGTGATCCGTCAATTGCCCCGGAATGGCCTCAAGACCGCACGATCCTTCCGGCCGGTTGTCCGACATCACCAACGGTATCTGCGAATCCCGCAAAATAAGCCGCGCAACGTCTGCGCCCGTCAGCCCGCTCCGGGTCGAAATGCGGGAATATTTGGCGTAGGCGGACTTGACCTTGAATTGGGCCCACAGCGCCAGCAACAGCGCGGGAATCACCAACACGTCGTAAGGGGTGAAATACAGCATTTACGCATCTCCTTCCGCCGCCCGCGAAACGGGCGGACGCATCGCACATTTTCCGTTGAACACCGCTCCTTCCTCTATAACAATGGAGCGGGCCCGAATATCGCCCGTGATCTTCCCCGTAGAAACGAGGTGCAGCTTGCCCGAGGTTGACACGTTTCCAAAAACCTGGCCCGCCAAAGTCATCCGCCGGCCCGCCAGCGCGTCCGCGTTGATGCGGCCCGTCCGGCTAAGGTCCAAGTCTTCCGAACACTCCATGCGGCCCTCCACGAGCCCATCGACCTTGCACGATGTCGCGCGCACATTGCCGCTCACCAAGGCGCTTGGCCCGAGAAAGAGGACCCCGTCGACGATGACATCGCCGTCCACCCGTCCGCATATCTCCGTCTCGGACCCGCCGGTCAACGATCCTTCAATGATGACGCCCTCCGGAATGACCATGCGTTGCGCTTTGACGTTCTTGGCGCGCCGCATGGCGATATCGTCCACAGTGACATGGGGTTTCCCGGCGGATTCAGCGGCGACATCGTGGCGGCGATTGCTGCCCCGGCTGGACTGCAGCATCTCCTGGAAACTCTGGTTGATGCGCGCAAACCACGGGCCTCGCTGCGACGCGCGGTTCAGTTCCTCGAACGCATCCAGCGCATTCGGTTCCGGCCGGCTGTCCGTCTTGTCTGGTTCCTGCGTCATGGCTATACGTACCCCAACCGGTTGGCGATGTCCGCTACGCACGCGGAAATCTTGAGTTTCGGGTGGCTGACAATGAACGGCGTCCCCGAGTTTACCGCCTCCGGAACGCACTTATCAAAGTACAAGTACCCGAGATTGTTCACCTCGACCATCAGTTCCTGCCGGGCCAGTTTGGTGAAAATATTCGCCGCGATCTGGGCCTCATACGCGTTTCGCACGCGATTCACGACGATGCGCGGCTTGACGGAACGAACAAGAGAAACGATTTCCCCGCAGATTTGTTTACGAACCTCTTCATCAAACAGCTCGGATCGCCCCACCGTGTCGAGGAAATCCGAAAGCCGCTCGTTCCGTTTGAGCAACAACCCCACCTCTGGCGACTGGTAGAAGCGCTCGATCTTGCGAAACAGCGCGGCCCGCAAAAACTTGAAGGCATTGTCGATGCTGGTTTTTTCCGGCGCAACGACCAAAATGCCGTTCGCCTCGGTCATCAGAAAAAAATCCAACGTGTTCAAATGCGCGCCCGCATCCAAGTCCACGACAACTAGGTCCGCATCGAGCGCCTTGAGCTCGCGGATCAGGGCGGTTTTTTGCTGATACCGGGGGTTGGCGACGTCCAAGAGCCCTGTCGTGCCGGGAACGAATCTCAAGTTTTCGTATTGGGTTTCACACACGATGCGCGCCAGGTTTTTGGCGCCTTTTTGATGAAAAAAGTCGTCCAGTTTCGCCCTCGTCTGTATGCCCATCACCGTCTCGACGTTCGAACAACTCAGATCGGCGTCAAACAGGATGACGCGCCAACCCTTCCGGGCGATTTCGATGGCCAAATTCACCGAAAGACACGTCTTTCCGACGCCTCCCTTCCCGCCGCCGATGCAGATGATTTCCGGGGTCCGGCGCGAAGCCTCTGGAACGGCCATTTCCTCGAGAAGCCGCAACTGGGGTCTCCCATATTCTTCCGGGCATTCGTAGTCCGCCCGAACGTCGCATTCTCCAGATAGGCTATCCCAGGATCTGCGTCCGCGTCAACCCGGCTCATCGCGTGAAAACACGAGAACGGACACAGGAAATTGCCGCCGTGAACGCCTTTACGGACCGGCGCGGAGACCACACGCTGAACACGATAGGCCCAAACATCCAGACAGCACACGGTTCGGCGCGATGGGCCGGCAGACCGGCAAACGGTGCGTCCAACATCGGGTATACTGGGGCCCTGGCGCTTCTGTGCGCGATCCATGGGAGGGAAAACGTCGCATCATGAACCCCGCATCCGAACGTCCGCTACGCATTGGCGTGAACACATTGTTTTTGATTCCGCGCGAGGTGGGAGGCACGGAGATATACGTGCGAAGCATTCTGCCGGCCTTGCGCGAAGTGGCGCCATCCCTGTCGTTCGTCGTGTTCACGAATCGCGAAAATCATGACTCGTTCGGGGATTATCCTCGCCGGCGCATTCCCGTCCACGCGACGTCGCGACCGTGCCGCATCCTGGCCGAACAGACCCTGCTTCCCCTGGCGGCGCGGCGCGCCGGGATCGATGTGCTGTATTCGCCGGGATACACCGCCCCGGCATGGGCGCCGTGCCCGCAGGTCGTCACCCTGCACGACACGCAGTTCCTCGATTATCCCGAGGATATTCCCTGGCTGGCGCGGCGCGCCCAGCGCGTGCTCGTCGGGTGCGCGGCGCGGCGTGCGAACGCGATCACGACGGTGTCGCGTTTCAGCGCGGGCCGCATCCGCGAATGTCTCGGCGCGCCGATGGACAAAATATTCGTGGCGCACTCGTCGTTGTCGGGAGTTTTCGCCCAGCCGCAGCCGTGCATCATGAAAAAGCCGTTTCTGTTGTACGTCGCGAACACCTATCCTCACAAGAACGCCCGACGGCTGGTCGAGGCTTTTGCGATGATCGCCGATCGCATTCCGCACGACCTCATCCTTGTCGGGCAGCCGCGCGAGGGCGAACCGCCGCCTCATCCGCGCGTGCGGCGGCTGCATTACATCGACTATCTCGAACTGGCCGGGTTGTTTCAAGGGGCGGACGCGTTGGTGTTTCCGTCGCTCTACGAGGGATTTGGCCGGCCCATCGTCGAGGCGATGGAGGCCGGCACACGCGTCATTGCCGCGCGGACGGGATCGGCCCCCGAGATAGGCGGCGCCGCCGCCACCTATTTCGACGGCATGAATGTCGAAGCGATCGCCCATGCCATGCTCGAGGTCTTGCAGGAAACCCCGGAAACGCGCGCCGCGCACATTGAAGAGGGACGGCGCTGGGCGCGCCGCTACACGTGGCAAGAATGCGCACGGCAGACTCTTGCCGCGTTTCGCCACGCAATGGAGAAGGCGCCTGGGCGCGCCGCCCCCCGTTCGCCGGTTTCGTGATTCCGGGCCGCGCGATTCGGCCGCGAAGGCAATCTTTGTCACGCATTACAGACGAAAACCGTCTTTGTGGTACTCTCAGGAGGGGTTGCGCAGGAAAGGCAACGATCGGGCAGGGGTGTTTCTCGTCATGCGGATCATGATTACAGGAGGCGGCACGGGCGGGCACGTCTCTCCGGCGGTCGCTATTTTGGAGGAATTGCAGCGGCGCGACCCGCGCTTGATCGTGCAGTGGGTGGGGCGCCGCGGCGGGATCGAGGAGGGCGTCTGCCAGAATCTTGCCGTGCCGTTCCGTGCGTTGCCCGTGGAAGGCTGGCCCCGGGGAAAATCCCTCCGGCGCGTCTGGACAGCGATGAAACTCGGCGTCAGCATCGCGCAATCGGCGGTCTACCTGCGTCAATTTCGGCCGCAGCTCGTGCTGGGCGTCGGGGGCTACGTATCGTTGCCGCTGATGTACGCCGCGCAACGCATAAACGCGCCCACCGTCATCCACGAACAAAATCGGCTGCTGGGCATGGCCAACCGCCTGCTGGCGCCGCGCGCGCGCCGCATTTTTCTAAGTTATCCCGTCACCATCGGCCCCTATCCCAAAGACCGCGCCGTTATCGCGGGCAATCCTGTCCGGGCGGGATTCATCTCGCCGCCCTCTCGGACTGAGGCGCGCGCAGCCCTGAATCTGGCGAACGATATCCCGGTGTTGCTGATTTGCGGCGGCAGTCAAGGGGCCCATTCGATCAATGCGGCGGTCGCCGAAGCCTTGCCGCTTTTCCCGGACGGCTCGGTGCAGGTGCTGTGGATGACCGGCAAAGCCGATCTCGCCATGGCGCGCGCGGCGGCCTCGACGGCGGCGGTGCGCGTCGAAGTGTTCGCATACATCCAGGAAATGCCCCGGGCATGCGCGGCGGCGGACTTGCTGGCAGGACGGGCCGGGGCTTCGAGCACGGCTGAAGTCGCCGTGCTGGGCAAACCATCGATACTCATTCCTTTTCCCCATGCCGCGGACAACCACCAAGAACAAAACGCCCGCGCTTTTGAAGAAGCGGGGGCGTCTGTGTTGCTGCTCGACAAGGACTTGACCGGCAAACGGTTGTATGAGACCGTCCAACGGCTTCTCGCCGATCCAGCGGCTCTGGGCGCGATGGGCGAAGCGGCCCGCAGGCTCGCGAAACCCTATGCCGCCGAAACCATCGCGGAAGAGATCCTCGCGATCGTATTCGGTCAAGCCAGGGCGATGGAACGCGAAGCGGCCCCAAACGACGCGCCGTAGCGCCTTGCCGCATACACGGCGCGGGGAACATGGGGGTCAGGACGCCATCACCACGCCAATCGTCAAGAGCAGGTTCGCATAGATCCGCTGCTCGCCCGTTACAATCTGCAGGCACGTGTCCGGCCCGCTGGCCTCCTCGTAAAACTCGAAACGATCGAAACGGGTCAGGTCGAGTTCGGGAAGCATCCTGGCGAATTCCGCGAAAATGGCCGGATCCGATCCGGAATCGGGCTGCATGACGGCGGCATCCTCGATCGGGACCGCCGTGAGCAAAACATCGAGCACTTCCGTGACGGTTGGCTTGCCCGGGGCCAGGTTGAGGTACACCAAAGCGGCGTTTTCGCCCACGCGGGTGCTGGCGGGATAGTTGCCGTCCGTAATCAATATTTTGGAGCCATGACCGGCCGCCGCCAAGGCATCGAGTATCTCGGGATGTATCAGGCGTTGCTTGAGCATGCCGCGGATTCCTCCTTTTTCCCTCCGTTTCGTGCAGATGCCCGCCCCGACAAAACCGGGCCGGGCAAAGCGATTCTATCGTCCTGCGCCACGGCATGCAAGGGGACAAACATGCGGCCCGCTGCACGCCGGGGGCTTGCGAATCCCGGCCCCGTCCGGTACAGTTTTGTGCGAGCGGGACGCCAATCCGCCGGAGGAGAATTGTCAAGCCGTGTTCAGGGGCATTTCGGCCATCGTATACAAAGAAATGATTCACGTGGCCCGCGATCCGCGGACCCTGTTTCTCATGCTGTTGATCCCAGGCATCCAGCTTACCATCTTCGGCTACGCCATCGATCTGGACGTCCGCAACATCGAGACCGTGATCTACAACCTCGACGGACGCGCGGAAAGCCGCGCCCTGCTCGACAGTTTTCAAAATTCCGGCACGTTCCACATCGTCGCCACGGCCCGATCCGACGAGGCGTTTCAGCGGGCAATCGTCAGCGGACACGCCAAGGTAGGCATCAAAATCCCCCCGGACTACACCGATCGCATCCTGCGCGGAGAGCCCGTCGCAATCCAAACGCTGATCGACGGCAGCAACTCGACGGTCGCCATGCAAGCCCTCAACGTGACCAACGCCATCGCGCTGCGGAAATCCATCGCGGCGATCGCAAGCACGTCCGGCCTGAACGCGCCGCCCATCGAAGCGCGCCCGCGCGTGCTGTTCAACCCCGACATGAAAACCGCGAACTTCATGGTGCCCGGCCTGGTGGGAATCGTGATGCAAGTCGTGACGATGTTCTTGACGGCCTTCGCCATCGTGCGTGAAAAAGAAACCGGCACCCTCGAACAAATCATGGTGACGCCGGTGTCGCGCCTGGGGCTGATGATGGGCAAACTCGTGCCTTTCGGCATCATCGGCGCGTTCGAAACCTCGATGGTGCTGCTGATCATGCGCTACGTCTTCAGCGTCCCCATCGCCGGAAACCTCGTTCTTCTGGCGGGATTCTCCCTCCTGTTTCTCTTCACCTCGCTCGGGCTCGGCCTGTTCGTATCCGCCATCGCCCAAACGCAAATGCAAGCCGTCCAGCTGGCCTTCGTCATCGTGCTGCCCTCGATCCTGTTGTCGGGCTTCATTTTCCCGCAAGAATCGATGCCAACGCCGATTTACGTCATCGCCAAACTCATCCCCGCCACCTACTTCATCCAAATGCTCCGCGGCATCATCCTGCGAGGCGCAGGCATCGCCGATCTCTGGCCGCAGGCCCTCATCCTTGCGGGAATGGGACTGACCATCCTTCTGATCAGCGCCACCCGTTTCCGCAAAACCCTCGCATGACGTCACCCCAACCTCCGAGGAATCCATGAGCAAGAAAAAACAAAAAGAGCCTTTCATGAGCCACCTGAACCCGCTGGCGGGCGGC
>JAKJDA010000103.1:0-8420 GCA_022706165.1 Candidatus Hydrogenedentota bacterium
TGTCGGAAGAGACCACTGTCCGGCCAAAACCCATGGTCGAGATCGGCGGCAAGCCCATCCTGTGGCACATCATGAATATCTATTCGGCGCGAGGCTTCGGCGAGTTCGTCGTCGCGCTGGGATACAAGGGCGAAATGATCCGCGAGTATTTCCTGAACTTCTACGCCGTCAACAACGACTTGACCATCGACATGGCCGCCGGAACGACCACCGTCCACAACGCCCGTCAACCCGCCTGGAAGGTCCACCTTGTCGACACCGGCGCGCTTACGCAAACCGGCGGGCGCGTCAAACGCCTCAAATCCTGGGTGGGCGGCGAAACCTTCATGATGACCTACGGCGATGGACTGAGCGACGTGAACGTGGCCGACGTGCTTGCGTTCCACCGATCCCACGGCAAACTCGCCACGGTCACGGCCGTGCGCCCTCCGTCGCGTTTCGGCGGTCTCGTGATCGAAAACGGACAGGTGACCACCTTCACCGAGAAACCGCAAATCGGCGAAGGCTGGATCAACGGGGGGTTCTTCGTGCTTGAACCAGGCGTTCTCGACTACATCGACGGCGATGCAACGCTGTGGGAGCGCGATCCCATCGAACGGATCGCGGCGGACGGTCAGTTGATGGCATTTACGCACGATGGATTCTGGATGCCGATGGATACGCTGCGCGAGAAATACATGCTGGAAGACCTCTGGACCTCGGGCAAGGCCCCGTGGAAGGTGTGGTGACGCCCGCGACTCCCCGGAAGAGTTTTACCACAAAGGCGCAAAGGAACAAAGACACAAAGAAAGAATTTAACGCAGAGGGCGCTGAGAACCCGCAGAGGACGCTGAGAAGAAGAGAAGAATATATGTTTTGTTCCTATCTGTGGTTTGATCTTCTTTCCTCTCCGTGATTTCTCTGTGTCCTCCGTGTCTCCGTGGTGAATCGTAAGAGGTGAGGTAGCTATGTCGAAGTGGAATGATCGGCGCGTTCTGGTGACGGGCGCGACAGGACTGGTGGGGTCGTGGCTAACGCGCGCGCTGCTCGAACAAGGCGCGTACGTCGTGGCGCTCGTGCGCGACTGGGACCCGCAGAGCGAGCTCATTCGCAGCGGCCTCATCCACCGCGTCTCGGTGGTGTCGGGCTGTCTCGAGGACTACTCCGCCATCGAGCGCGCCATCAACGAACACGAGACGGACACGGTGTTTCATCTTGCCGCGCAGGCAATCGTCGGCGCCGCGCTGCGCAGTCCCTTGCCGACCTTCGAAACGAATATCCGCGGCAGCTATAACCTGCTCGAAGCATGCCGGCGGCTCGACGGCATCGTGAAGCGCGTGGTCGTGGCGTCAAGCGACAAAGCCTATGGCGATAGCGATGTGCTGCCGTATACCGAAGACATGCCGCCGCGAGGACGGCACCCGTACGACGTGTCGAAATCGTGCACGGACCTCCTCGCGCATACGTACGCGAACACCTATGGCTTGCCGGTGGTCGTCGCGCGGTGCGGCAATATCTACGGCGGCGGCGATCTCAATTGGAGCCGGATTGTCCCCGGAACCATCCGCTGCCTGATGCGCGGCGAAGCGCCCATCATCCGCAGCGACGGCAAATTCACGCGCGATTATGTGTATGTGAAAGACGCGGCGGCGGCGTATCTCGCCATGGCGGAAGGTCTCGATCGCGCGGAAGTGCGTGGGCAAGCCTACAACTTCGGCCCGGAAAAGCCGCTGACGGTGCTGGAGATTGTCGATGCCCTGCGGCGGTTGATGCAGCGCGAAGACCTTGCCCCCGTCATCCTCAACGCGGCAAAAGCCGAGATACGCGATCAGTATCTCTGCTCGGACAAGGCCAAACGCGATCTCGGTTGGACGCCGCAATACAGCCTCGAAGACGGCCTGCGCGAAACCATCGCGTGGTACACGGAGTTTTTGTCGAAATAACGTCGCACATCAACCCTCAATGCGGATAAGAGCGCCCTTTTCACCGTCACTACAAGGAGAGCATTATGAGCCGAACCTACACCGTACTCGTCGCAGGATTGGGCAAACGGGGCATGCATCATGCCTCGGCGTTCCAAGGCAACCCGCGTTTTGAAGTCGTCGGCTTGTGCGACATCGACGCATCGCGCGCGGAAGCCGCCGCGGCCAAATTCCCCGGCGCGAAGTGCGGCACGGATTCCGCCGCGCTGGCAAAGGAATTGAAGCCGGATGTCTTTTGTTTCGCGACGTTGCCGAATATTCGCATGCCGCTCATCCAGGCGGGCATCGATTGCGGCGCGAAACTCATCGCCTATGAAAAGCCCATCGCGACGAGCACGCGCGAAGCCCGGCAAATCATGGACCTCACGCGCAAGGCGGGCGTGAAGACGGTCGTCAGCCATCAGCACCGATACGGCGTGCACTATCAGAAAGTGAAAGCGATCATCGCGAGCGGCGCCATCGGTCGTGTGCATACGGTCTACGGTCACGCAACGGGCTGGATGATGCACATGATGACGCACATGATCGATTACGCCATGTGGTTCAACGATTACGTCGAGGCGGACTGGGCCATCGCTCAGGCGGCGGGGCGCGGCAAGTTCGCGGACATCCACCGTTCGCCGGATTACATCGGCGGGCTAGTCCAGTTCAAGAACGGCGTGCGCGGCGTCTTCGAGACGGGCGCGGGCGCGCCGGATGTGCCGGAGGTCGACTATTGGTGGCGCAAGTGCCGCATCGGCGCACAAGGCACGGAAGGTTTCGCCGAAGCGCTGACGGGCGGCGGCTGGCGTGCGATCACGCGCGACTCGGGCGGCGTCATCAGCGGCGAAGGCTGCATGAACTACGACAACGACATGCCGCCGTACATCGAAGACATGGCGAAATGGCTTGACGATGACACGGCCGTGCACCCCTGCTGCGGCGAGAACGCGCACAAAGGCTTCGAGGTCATGATGGCGATGTGCCGGTCCGTCGTCGAACGCGGCCAGATCGCGCTGCCGCTGCCCGATGGCGCGCCCGAAATCGACGCGCTGGCAACGGCCGTGCCGGAACGCCCCGTCCTTCTTTCGATGGAAGCGAACCGAAAAGAGTATCCGGGGTAAGCGCGATGTTCCTGGGGAAAATCCCCGGCCAACACGTTTTCCCGAAACCAACCCTTGAGGCAAGGAGCGCACTATGGACTTATTCGAAAAATTCGCCGGGCAGATCGAGGTTTTCGTGGGCGTGTGCCACACGTTGAGCCGGAACATGTACGTGACAGGCCACGGCGGCAACCTGGCGTGGAAAATGGACGACGACACCCTGCTCATCACGCCGACCCAAATGAACAAGGGAGACATCCGGCGCGAAGACGTGACGTTTCTCAACTTCAACGGCGAGGTGGTTGCGGGCAAACGCCGCCCGACCGGCGAGACGCCCATGTACATCAATTTCTTCCGCGAACGGCCCGACATCCGTTCCGTGATCCATTGCCACCCGCCCTACGTCAACGCGTTCGCGATCACGACCGGCCCGAATTGGCTGATGCGTCCCTTTTTCCCCGAAACCATCACCGAAGTGGGGCCCGTCCCGATCGTGCCCTATGGCGAACCGTTGACGCAGCGGCTCGCGGACAATTTCCTGCCCTTCCTCAAAAAGTACAACGCGTTTCTGATGGAAAATCATGGACTGGTCATCATGAGCCGTCTCGATATCCAATGGACCTTGATGAACACCGAACTGCTCGAGATGACCGCCAAACACATCCTTCACGCCCTACCCAATGGCGGCCTCAAGGAAATCGCCCGGGAAGACGTCCGCAACATGGACAACATCATGCGCACCCGCAACCTGCCCTACATGGGGGCGCCGGACGTCTGGACGTCGTTGGAACAGCTATATTTCGAAGAAGCATAATACCCGGAAAACCGATTCGGCTTCTTCGCAGGAATCGATCCTTCTGCGAAGAAGCCGAATCAGACCCCCGGGACAATCCATGGCCCCCAGATAATCAGTCGCGCCAATCCTCGACGACGTCCTCCCCGGCATCCAACGGCTCCTCGCCCAACCCCGGCGCCGGCTCATCAAAGGACAATTCCTCAGCCCCGATGTCCAACTCGTCAGCGTCGTCGGCTTCCTCCAACAACGTCTCGGCAGGATTCCGCGCAAAAGCCGCCACTTCTTCGTCGTCCGCCGGAACCAGCACCGCATCCTCTTCCTCGAATTCGTCTTCTTCCTCGACTTCATCCGCCTCGACGACGCCGACTTCTTCCTCATCCTCGACGACGCGAGCAACCGGCGCCGGACGACGCGCCAAACGCTTGAGCGACAAACGCTTGGCGCTCTTGTCTTCCGCCGATCCCACGCGAATCAACTCGATCTCCCCCGTCGCTTCTTTCGGACACCACTCGTCATGGGGACACTTGAAACCGGTCTTCTCCGCTCCCCACTCCGTAAACCTCCGTCCGCACTTGGGGCACTGATACTTTACCGCCATCTCCGCGCTCTCCTTAGATACACAAAACTATTACGCTAATACCCTCTTGAGACGGCGCATTATATCAGAAGCCGCCTAAAAATCAAACGCCCGAAAAGCGCCGCGCACACAGCCTAATCCGTCCGCTTCAAAATGAAACGACCCGTGCTCGATAACGAAATTATCCCGTACGCCCCGATCCCCCCTTCTTACGCCAAAGCCAAGGCATAACCTATTGAAAACAAAATACTTTCCGAGAAATGGGCGGCATTGGCATCGCCTTTGCTGTTGTATAGGCGGTCCACGGCAAGACGCAAGACAAGATGCCTCGTGGATCGAGAAGGCAACCAACAGCCTCGGCGTCGAGGCGGGACGGATAAGAAAGGAGGGATCGTTATGGGTCTGGTACGTTGGAGAGAGCGGGGCGACCTGAGCCCATGGAGCGCCTTGCGCGACCTGGAGTCCCAATTCAACCGCGTGTTCGGCGATTTTGGGCTGAGCTCGAATTGGACGATGGATCCGCTGGTGGACATCAGCGAGACGGATGAAGCCTATGTCCTGGAGGCGGACTTGCCGGGCATCTCGAAACAAGACATCGAACTGTCGTGCGTCGACAACGTGGTGACGATCAAAGGCGAGCGCAAACACGAGAAGAAGGTCGACGACGAGGGCGTGCAACGCACCGAGCGCCGGTATGGCGCGTTCCAGCGCTCCTTCGAGATTCCAGGCGGCTTTGAAACCGACAAGGTGTCGGCGGAATACACGGATGGCGTCCTGCGGGTTACGCTGCCCAAACGCGAGGAAAGCAAGCCCAAACAGATCGACGTGAAGGTCCTCTAAGACCAAGGCCCGGCTTCAACCAAAAGGAGAACCGTCATGACAACCGAAACGAAACAGAAAGCGGGCGAGGTCTTTATGACGCCGCGGATCGACATCATCGAACAGCAAGACGCTGTCCGGATCGAGGCGGAGCTTCCGGGCGTCGCTAAAACCGGAGTGGAAATCCAAGTGGAGGGAGATGAACTGACGTTGACGGGTCGGCGTCGATCGGACGCCCAGCCGGGCCGCATTCTGGTCCGCGAGCGCCGTCTGCAACAATATCGGCGGGTGTTTGCCTTGAGCCGCGCCGTCGACTCCTCCAAGATCAAGGCCGAGATGCGCGACGGCGTGTTGACCTTGACCATTCCCAAGGCGGAGCACATGAAGCCCAAGCAGATTCCGATTGTTTGATTTCAGACGCCGCGCCCCTGGCGGCCGCACATACGGATCACGGACCGCCCCGCGTGACAACACGGGGCGGTCCGTGTATAGTCATGGCGTCAAGCAAGGAGCCATGCCATGCCGCACGTGGAACGGTTGAGTTTTTCCATTGAAAAACCCCTGCTCGAACGGCTCGAGAAATTGGTGGCCGAAGGAAACTACGCCAACCGCTCGGAATTCATCCGTGACATGGTGCGCGATCGCCTCGTCGAGCAGGAATGGGAACGCAACGAAGAGGCATTGGGTTCCCTCACCATCGTCTATGACCATCATGTCCGGCTGCTCACCGAGAAACTCGTCTCCCTGCAGCACGATTGCCACGGATCCATTCTTGTCACGACCCACGTTCACCTCGACCACCACCGCTGCGTCGAAGTAATCCTGGTCCGGGGCGCCGCAAAAGAAATCCGCCGCCTGGCCGACCTCATCCGCCAACAAAAAGGCGTGCTCCATGCCGCCCTCTCCATGAGCTCCGCCGGCCATTGCCTGGCATAGGGGTTCGGTCCCGTTCCATCTGAAGACAACAAGCCCTAGCGCATACTTTTTTTTGGGGGGGGAAGGGAGTCCATCAACCACAGACCGCCGCTGACGCAAGAAGCGTTTTCGGCGGAATTTGCTGGATGGAAGAGAAAAAACGCGTCAACCTATTCCAAATCGCCGATCCAGCGCGATGGGAAAGACGCGTATTCGCGCAGTTCCCATGGGGCGGTTGAAACGGCCCATGGGGCGCCGGTCTCGGAAAACAGTTTGCCTTCCCGCATGCCGCGATCCATGACGTCGCCGATGCCGGCGATGAGGGTGGCGTCGCCGTTGGGCACGATGGCGTCGCGGGGAATTGAAACGATCCGGCGCGCGGATTCGTAGGCGCCGTTGACGAGCAGCACGTAGCCTTCGGCTTCCGCGAGCGGCATGAGGAGGGGTTCGTCGCTTTCCAGAATGACCTCGACCAAGCGGCGCATCAGGGTGGCCGTCGGCGGACAGAATTCCTCGGGCGGGATGACGTCGCCGTTGGGCAACCGGGCCCCTTGGACATCGTCCACGGCGATGACGCCGTCGTCGCCGACGATGGTCCAGGCGCGCGGGCGGTCTTGCGGCGCGCAATGCGTCAGGTGCACGCAGAGTTCGGCGCCGGTGTCCAGCGTGGCGCGCAAGCAGCTCGTGTCTTCGCAGGCGATCGGCTTGGCGCGGTATAGCTCGGCCTGCACCGACACAGGGCGCGCGAAATCGTGTGGCTCGCTGTCGGCCAGAAACAGGGCCGTGTTGAGCAGGTGCGCGCCCGTCGTGGCGAGAGGACCGTCAAACGTCCATTCGTCGCCACAGCGCACGAGGCCGGCCCAGGCGTTGCGGGCGTAGTGCGCGTCGGCGCGCCGACAAAGGGAGACGGCGCGGATGGCGCGCACGGGGCCAACGACGCCTTCGCACAGACGCCGTTTCAGGGCGACGAACAGGGGGGCGGCGACGTCGTGAAAGTTGATGGCGCAGATGCCGCCGGTTCGTTGTTGCAAGGCGGCCAATTCGCGAAAGTGTTGAATCGTGATGGCGGGCGGTTTCTCGAGAAAAACGTGGAGGCCACGTTCGAGGGCGGCTTTTGCCATGGAATACTGGCAAGGGGCGGGCGCGGCGATGCTCACGAGTTGGAGGTCGTTCTCGGAGTCGAGCATTTCGCGGTAATCGCGATAGCGAGGAACGCCGATCCCGTTGAGCGGCGATGCCGCCGCGCAGGAATCGTCGGGTTCGGCGAAAGCCACGATGCGAACCAGGCCTTCGTTGACAAGGCGCAGGGCGGCTCCCGCATGCACGGAGCCGAAGCCGCCGGTTCCCGCCAAGGCTATTTTAATGCGGTGCACGGGTCATCCCCTCAACGTTTCGAGCAGGGCCTTGCAGGCCTTCACGCCGTCGGGTTCGCTCAGGCGGCCGCCCTCGAATTCGATGCCGATATGGCCACGGTAACCATGTTTGCCGACGACGATGCGAAGCAGCCGGTCGAAATCCAACGTCGTTTCCCGGCCTGACTGCGGGTCGAAGTCGTAGCACTTCGCGCTGACCGCCTTGGCGTAGCTCATCATGAGGTCCACCCCGAGATAGCGGTCCACGTCATCGGGGAAATTGCCAAAGTCAGGCAGCGTGCCGAGACGGTCATGGTTCACGGCGGCGATGAGTTGGATAAGCGCCTCGGGGCGGGACGACGGTCCTCCGTGATTTTCGATAAGCACGTTGATCTTCCGCTTCTCGCCGTGATCGCACAATGCGCGCAACGGCTTTACGGAACGATCGACGAATTCTTTCATCGCGATCGGATCGCTCAGCGCGTTGTCGGAATAGCCCGTCCAGTTCATGCGAATCGAATGACAGCCGAGATAGTGGGCGAAATCGATCATCCTGCGGTGCCGTTCGACGGCGTCGCGACGCTCCTCCTCGGCGGCGGCGCCGATATGGCCTTGTCCGTCCACCATGATGAGCAGCAACTTCACGTCGTGATCCGAAGCAGCGCGAGCAAACGCGTCCAGAAAGGCTTTTCTTTCCCGGAATGCGCCGGTTTGAATCGGCATCATGCCGCTGACGAGTTCCAGGGCGGCGATCCCAAACTCCTGGCGCACGTAGCCGGGCACGTCCAGGATCGCGAGTTGACCCGGTTTGCCGCCGACGGTCCTGTGGAGGGACCACATGGCGAGGGAAATATCGAACGTTCGTGCGACCGGCTCCTCCGCAGCGGAAGTCGCCGCCCAAACGGCGGCGCCCACGCC
>JAKJDA010000103.1:8430-8710 GCA_022706165.1 Candidatus Hydrogenedentota bacterium
TCAGGAAATCGCGACGCGTCACGTTTTTGCGTCTCATGGCAACTCCTTATCGCGCCGACACAGACGCGGCGCCGGGTGCACCATCGGCTGTATCACACTGTAGATCATTGTTCGGGGGGGAATCCAGCCAACAAAAATCGGAGCCGGCCAGGAAGGCTTATTTCGAGGGAAGAGCGCTTCTGCGAGCGCCGGGCTTGATGGGAAGACGCATGGAAAACTGGAGCCCTCCTTCGGGACGGTTCGCGTAGGAGATTTCTCCGCCGTGCGCCGTCACGATCCG
>JAKJDA010000104.1:0-6247 GCA_022706165.1 Candidatus Hydrogenedentota bacterium
GAACCGAACGGAGACCGCATACTCTATCTCGATCCGCATGCCATCAAGCCGAATCCAAAGCAGCCGCGCATGCATTTCTCCGAGGAAGGCTTGGAAGAACTCGCCGCGAGCATTCGGCGCGAGGGCGTGCAAGAGCCCGTCATTGTCCGCAACCAGGGCAACGACTTCGAATTGGTTAGCGGCGAGCGCCGCGTCCGCGCAACCATCATGGCGGGTCTCGAAACCGTGCCTGCGATTTGCCGCGAGGTCTCCGATTCGGACATGCTTCGGCTTGGGTTGGTGGAGAACATCCAGCGCGAGAACCTGAACGCCGTCGAACTCGCGAAGGCGTATCAGATGCTCATCGATGAGTTCAACTGGACGCAAGAGCAACTGGCGGACGAAGTTGGAAAGAAGCGTGCGACCGTTGCCAACACGCTGCGTCTACTCAACCTGCCCGGGGATGTCCAGGCGCGCGTGGCGGACGAATCCATCTCGATGGGACACGCACGCGCACTGTTGGCGCTTAGCACGCCTGCGGCCATGAGCGCCGCGTGCCGACGGGTCGTTCAAGAAGGGCTGTCCGTGCGGCAGGCCGAAAAACTCGCAACGCCGCAGAAGCCAAAAGGCAAGTCCGGTCCCGCAGCGAAAGACCCAAATTTGCAAACCATCGAAGACCAGTTGCGTCGCCGCTTGGCCACGCGCGTGAGTTTGCGCCCGTCCAGCCCCACCAAGGGAAAGATCGAGATTGAGTATTTCACCTTGGACGATCTCGAGCGCATTCTGGATATTTTGAAGAAATCGTAAGGAAATCGGGGGAACCCTCTATGAAAAGAGAGAGCCCCCGAACCCCCTCCCAGAAATTTTTCAGTGCGCTTCGCGCGATGCGAAACTATGCGCGAAGCGCCGGTAAAAGTTCTTGGGAAGGGGGCTGGAGAAACCCTTCATCCAAGAAGGGTTTCCCCAGATCAATACGCATAAAAACGTAATCATAAAAGGAATAGCCCCAATGCTCGACATCAAGCTCCTGCGAGAACAACCGGAACTCGTCAAACAGGCGTATGCCAATCGCGGCGCGGCCATCGATATCGATGGCATGCTTGCCGCGGACGCGTTGCGGCGTGAACGGCAGTACGAGTTTGAACAGTTGCGCGCCGAGCAGAACAAGGCCTCGGGCGAGATTGCGCAACTGAAGAAGGCCAAGCAGGACGCGGCCGGGGCGATCGCCGCGATGAAACAAGTCAGCGATCGCATCAAACAACTCGAAGAACAGATGAAACAAGCGGATGAGGAGTTCCAAGCGCGTCTGCTGTTGCTGCCGAATTTGCCGGATGCGAGCGTGCCCGTGGGGCGCGACGAATCGGCGAACCGCGAGGAACGTCGTTGGGGCGCGCCGCAGGCGTTCGATTTTACGCCGCTCGATCATGTAGACGTCGGCACGAAGCTCGGCATCCTCGATTTCGAATGCGCCGCCAAACTCTCCGGGGCGCGTTTTAGTTTGTTGCGGGGCGCGGGCGCCCTGTTGGAACGCGCGCTCATCAACTTCTTCCTCGACACGCATACGCGCGAACACGGCTACACGGAAGTCTTGCCGCCGTTCATGGTGAACAGCGACAGCATGCAGGGCACGGGGCAATTGCCGAAGTTTTCGGAAGACCTCTTCCGCATCGCGAACGAGGGAAAAGATCTCTGGCTCATCCCGACCGCCGAGGTGCCCGTGACGAACATCCACCGCGACGAGATCCTCGCCGAAGACCAACTGCCCGTGAAGTACTGCGCGTACACGCCGTGTTTCCGCAGCGAGGCCGGGTCCTACGGCAAGGACACGCGCGGCATGATTCGCCAACACCAGTTCAACAAGGTCGAGATGGTGAAATTCACGACGCCCGAGTCCTCTTGGGACGAGTTGGAGAGCCTGACGCGCAACGCCGAAGCCATCTTGCAGAAGCTGGAAATTCCCTATCGCGTCATGACGTTGTGCACGGGCGACATGGGCTTTTCCGCAGCCAAGACCTACGACATCGAAGTGTGGTTGCCGGGGCAAAACAAGTACCGCGAGATCAGCTCTTGCTCGAACTTCACGGACTTCCAGGCGCGCCGCGCCAACATCCGTTTCCGGCGCGGCGACAAACGCCCCGAGTTCGTGCATACGTTGAACGGTTCCGGCCTGGCTGTGGGGCGCACGCTCGTTGCAGTGCTAGAAAACTATCAAAGAGCTGATGGCTCCGTGGTCGTGCCGCAGGCGTTGCGGCCCTACATGGCGGGCCTCGAACGCATCGCCCCGGCGCCATGATCGTGCCCTTCCAGAAAGCTCCGTGCGGCGGTCGAAAGAATGAACCGGTCAGGACGCTAGAGACGCCCTAACATTGCGGCCAGTTCCTCCACCCATGTCGGGTGCGCGTTGAGCGATGGAACAAGGCGGAATTCCTCGCCGCCCGCCCGTAGAAAACGGTCGCGTGCGCGCATGCCGATTTCTTCCAATGTTTCCAGGCAATCCGCCGTAAACGCGGGGCATATCGCAGCCAAACGCTTCACGCCCCTATTCGCCAGCGCAGGGACGATCTGATCGGTCGCGGGCGAGAGCCATTTGTCGCGCCCAAGCCGCGATTGAAAGCCGACGCTGTGCGCGTCATGCTTCAGGCCTAGCGCCTCGACCAATGCGCGGGTCGTGGCGAGGCATTGCGCGCGGTAACAGTGGCGAATATGATCGCCGGGATTGTTACAGCAATCCTCGCTGGTCAAACAGTGCGCGCCGGACGGGTCGCACGCACGCACGTGTCGTTCTGGAAGGCCGTGATAGCTGAAAAGAACGTGATCGGGCCGGAATTCTTCGAGGTGCGGCAATGCGACGGCTTTCCACGCACGCACGAACCCTGGCGCATCCCAAAACGACGGAAGCGCCGAAAGCGCGGGGACGTTCACGCGCCGCGCCGCAAACACATACGCCTTTTCCAGCGCCGAACCTGTCGCTGCCGATGTATACTGCGGAAACATCGGCGCCACGATTATGCGCGTCACGTTTTTCGCGAGGAGCAATTCCATGGCGTGTGCGATCGAGGGAAAACCATAACGCATCCCGATCTCGATGGCCGTGTCCGGCATCTTCTCGCGCAATTGCTCCGCGAGCGCGCGCGTATGACACAACAACGGCGAACCGTCCCTGGTCCATATCTTCGAATAAGCTTCCGCGCTACGCTTCGACCGGAACGGCAAAATGACGAGGTTGCGCAACAACCATCGCAACGGGGCAGGGATATCGACCACACGCGGGTCCGACAAAAACTCCCGCAGATATGCGCGGGTCTCGGCGGCGCGCGGCGCGGCGGTGGTGCCTGTGTTGATGAGCAAGATACCGGTGCTCTTGGCAGAGCCCATGATCACGCCCCCCCAGTCGAAGTCTTCGTCTTGCGCAGGTCCAGCATGCCCAGTGCGAACGATAGCCAGAATACGATATTGACGGCGACAACTTGAAGCGTCAACGCCGCGACTACGGCATCGACCGGAACGCCCGCCGCTTTGTTGATCACGAGGCCCGTGGCGACGTGCGGCATGCCGGTCGGGCTGGGCGTCATGGGCATGGCCCCGACCAGACCATGCGCGACTTTTGCTGCTGCTGCTGCGGGAAAACTCACGCCGTATCCAAAACTGCGATACAACAGCACATTGCCTGCCAGTTCGATGGCCGTGCCCGCCAGGGTCATCAATCCCACAATCAGCAGGACGCCCTTCAGCCTTTCCAATGCCGCGATAAGCGCAGCCACATGCTTTGCAATACGCTGCGAAAGAAGGCCCATCCACGCACGGCGCTTCACGACAAGGACGGCGGTCATGCCCGCAATAAACGCAATGACGCCAATGGCCGCAAGCGCGGAATGGATCGGCAGTTCGAGCAGCGCCATGCCTGTCATGCCGAACAGCAGCGTCGAAGAGGATTCAAGCATGCGATCCGCGACGATCCACGCGCCGACATCGACGTTGCGGTGGCGGCGCATCAATAACGGCGAGAGTTCCCCCACACGCCCCGGCGTGAAATTGCCCGCCGCTTTGGAGAGGAAATACAATCCAAAGGCGCTTGCACCCCGCCCCAAAACGTATCGCCATTTGAACGCCCGCCACCATAAAGCCGCGCCCTCGAGCAGGGTCATGGCGGCGAACCAGCGCATATCGACGGCGCTGGCCGCCGCGCGAATTCTCGGAAAACCCACGAGCCAAACCGCGCCGATCAGCACAAGCGCTCCGACCAACCAGAAGGCCGCGGAATACCTGCGGGCGTGACTGGCGAAACCTTTTTTCATGGCGCCGTCGCCGTTGCTTCGGGCCCAGACGCCGGCACGTGAAAAACATGCACGAACGGCCAGCGGCCAAAGCGTTGTTCCGTGAAGACAAGACCGCGTTTCCGATACTCGCTTCCCAGCCACTCGGGATGCTCCCAAAGGTGCATGATCACCCACACCCCTTCGTCGCGCGCGTGCGCCTCTTCCGTTACGCGCACCAAGTCCCCGAAAGGCTCGATGCAGACGATGCGGTCGTCGGGATGGCTGGAGGCAAAGCGGAACGAACTGGCGTTCCAATCCTTGAACACGAGGACTAGGTCGCGCGGCGCGCCTTTTTGCGCGACGCACGCAGCAGCCGCCTGCATGTCGGCGCGAAGCGGACCGCCGGTCAGCGCGAGCAACTGATAGCCATACATCGCGACGAGCACGGCGCCGATGAGCGCCCGGCTGCGTCGCCCGGGAAGCGCCGCCAGCGCGCCGCCCATCAACAGACACACCGCAAGCAACGTGTAGAGAATGTAACGATACTGAAAGCACGGCTGAAGCACATAACTGGCCACGTACAGTGCAGCAAGCGGGACAATCAACCATAGGCAAAGAAAGACAATCGCATCTGTGTCGTTGAAGGCGGCATTTGCGCGACCGTTGTTGTGGCGCCTGCGCCAAAGCGCATGCCCAACGAAGCACGCGATCCCCCCATAGACAAGGGCCGCCAGCGGCAGGTCGAGCGAAACCCCATACGGCAAAAGCGGCGCGGGATTCCAGTTTGAAATGCGTGCGCCCGTGAATACGACCAGGAAATTCGCGAAATCGCGCAGGCTGGGGTATCCGAAAATGCTGGCCCATTTCGCGATGTGCCCGATATTGATCAGACGCGCCCAGAGGTAGCAAGGCAGCAGCGCCGCGACATTCGCGACAACCCACAACGCAATCCATTTCGGCGCGCGCCAACGTCGCACAAGCAGGAAGACGCCCTGCACCAACAAGAATCCCGCGCCAAACAGGTGCGTGCCCACGAGCGCGGCGTTCGCGGCGACGTTTGCCGCCCACCAACGCCGTTGCGCTGTCTCCAGTCCGCGAAGAAACGTGTACGCCGCGACCAGCGTCGTCAGCGACGTCAACGCATAATTGCGGATTTCCTGACTGTAGTATACGTGCGGCATCGAGATTGCCAGACAGATCGCCGCGACCAGCCCCGCCGCATTGCCGAAGATCGCGCGTCCGACGAGAAAGAGCATCGCCATCGACAAAATTCCAAACGCAACCGACAACCAACGCATGGAAACCACCGACCCGCCGGTCGCCTTCGCCCAGAAATGCTCGATTGTGAAATAGACTGGCTGCATGGGCGGGTCGCTCTTGTGGTATTCGTGCAGAAACGTGGCGAGGTCGGGACTGTCGAGGCAGTTCAGACTGACGACCTCGTCGCACCACGGCGTTTCCGCGTGCAGGTTATGCACGCGCAAAAACAATCCAAACGACACAATCCCCGCCAGCGCGATCCACGGCGCCCACGGGACACGTTCGAGCCAGGTCTGCCTGTTGTCTTGCGTCATGGATGCATCACTGCCCCCAAGCGTACACAACAACGTCTTCGTTCGACGCCTCTTCGATCTTGCGCAGGTTCGCTTCCACCCAGGCAACATCCTGGTATACGCCTGGCGTCTCATGAAAACGTTTGCGCTCGGCCAAGAAAAAACCCTTCGGATGCTGTCGCATGAATTCCTGGAACGCCGCAATGTCCTTGAGTCCCGGCACGTCCGTCTCGGGTTCCTCCCAATAATACGCCCACGCGGGATACCACCCGTCGGTCTTCCCAACATAGTATTTGGAAGATAGAAACGTCGTGGAAACCACCGCCGCGCCATCAAGACGCGCGCGCACATAGTGGCAGGGCTCGCGCCATTGCGGATGCTTCTGTGCAAGGGTCGCATCGGCGCCGGAGGCCACATGCAGCGAATCGCGAACAAGTCGCGCCGTTGAAAGCGCCACCC
>JAKJDA010000104.1:6257-8695 GCA_022706165.1 Candidatus Hydrogenedentota bacterium
AGACAATGATCATTGCCGCCACAGGCACGCGCCACCAAGCGCGCCGCGCCGTCGTTAAAAATGCCGCGCCTTGTGCGATGGCATAGGAACAGGCAACAAGATAGAACGGAAACTCGAAGAACATGAAACGATAGCGCCGATAACCGATAAAATAAGTCAACACCAGCAGGGGCGCCCAGAATGCCAGCGCCGCGTACAGGCCTTTGCGCCCGCCGCGCGCCAGCATCAGCACGGTTCCGATGCCCGCTAGCGCGTAGAAACCTGTGCTGTAATTCTGGTTGAGATAACGAAAATAGAAATACCGGTCCGCGCGCTGCGGATCGTATTTGTGCTCGATCATCTTCCCGCCAAAGCCCGCCACCTGAAACACCACGTATCGATCAACCGGCGGCAACGTGAAAAAATACACCCCCATCGTGACGGCGATAGCGACAAGAATAAGCGTGCACACAAGCGTCCAGCGCGACCTGATGCAACGCTCCCGAACGACGTTGCAAAATGCATAGGCGCCCATCGGAGCAAGGTGAATCACCCCATGAAGCGCCGTGAGCACGCCGCCTATGTACGCTAGTGCGCTCAGGGATCCATGGCGGAAAAAGAGGCGACGCTCCTGCGCGTGCATGCCCAGCCACGCGCTCCACGTCAACATCAAATAAAAGGTCTGTTGCATCGTGTAAAAACGAGCCTCGCGCGACCATGCCACGGCCCATGGGGACGTCGCCAACAAAAATGCGGCGCACAGGGCCGTTCCTCGGCCCAGCAATGCGCGCGCAATCCCAAACGTCAAGGCCACGTTCAAAGCGGCGAGCAGCGCCGAGGGGGCGCGCATGGACGCCTCCCCGTCGCCGAAGAGCAGAACAAACAACGCAAGCAGGTAATTGTGGGTGGTTCCGCTGACGTACAGCGTGCCGCTCGGCAAGAGCGGAAGCCCTGTCTGGGCAATATGTTTGGCGACAAAAATATGTACAAGCTCATCGTGCCACAACGACGGCTTCGCCAGATGCGCAAAGCCCAGAGCAAGCGAAAGCGCAACGCACGCCCCAAGCGCCGCCCACTCCCAGCGCGCCATGGGCGCTGAACCATTCTCAGGGGCGCGATGCGCGGACAAATCAAGCGACGGATGCATAGGTCTTCACGTCTCCTCACGCGTTGTACAGGCCCACCGAGTATAGGCGGCCAACGCGGCGCGAGCAACCAGCGCCCACCGTGCGCCAGGAGTTGGACATTCGTATAATAGAACGCGGCACAATTCTTTGACGCCTAGGAACTTTCGTGCACTTCGAATCGGAAAACGAAACGGATCAGAACGGCTCGACGCGTTCGGACAACGGCGCCGTCGATCTGTCCTTGCCGCCGGGGAGGACGCCCGTCGATCAATCCCGCAGAGCCGTCGATGAACGCGCTGAACGCTGCATCGCGCCCGAAGATTTTCGCCCCAAACGCATCAAGATATGCTTGACCTGTTCGCATGGCGGGCATCTTACCGAGATGTTGGAATTGCAGGAGGCCTTCGAGGGACACGACACCTTCTACTTTTGCTACGACGCCGACACGACGCGTCGCTTGCCCAACGCGCATCTCATCCCGAACATGGCGCGCAATCCTGTGGAATTTGTCAAAAACCTGTTCCGTGTCCATCGACTTTTCAAGCGAGAAAAACCCGATCTCGTCATTTCCACCGGCGCGGAGATCGCCATCCCCGTTGCGATCAACGCCAAATGGCTCGGCATAAAGATGCTCTACATCGAATGCGGCGCACAGGTGACGCGCCCCTCCATCACGGGGCGCCTGCTGTACTGGATGGCCGATTGGTTCTACGTGCAATGGCCGGAACTCTTGCAGCGCTATGGCCCGAAGGCGATGTTGCGCGGCAGCCTGGTTGACGAAGACAGGCCATTCCCCGGCGATCGCAGCGACGAACGCCGCATGAAAGCCTCGCTCGTGCAACCCGCACAAGTCGGCGCCTTCTCGAGCGACCAACCCCCCATGGGCCTGGGGTACATCGCATCGGTGTTGCAACAGCACGGCTGCGAAGTGCGGCTGCTCGACGCGAACGTCGAGAAACTCGGCCCCCTGGACGTCACGCGCATCCTCGCCCAGCAACAGCCCGATCTCGTGGGTTTCACGATCACAACCCCGTTGTTGCCCAGCGCGTTGGCGATTGTGCGGCGCCTGCGCACGCTTCCAAAGCCTCCGGTGCTCATCGCGGGCGGACCGCACGCCACCGTTCTGCCCGGCGATTTGCTGCAAGACGGCATGTTCGATTACGTCGTGCGTTCCGAAGGCGAAGAGACCATCGCGGAACTGATCGAACGCCTGCTTGCGGGACAAGACGCCGAGGGCGTCGAGGGCGTTTCATGGCGACGCAACGGCGAGATTGTCCACAACCCGCCGCGAGCGTTGTCGCTGAAATTTGAATCTTTCCCCTATCCCGATTG
>JAKJDA010000105.1:0-8334 GCA_022706165.1 Candidatus Hydrogenedentota bacterium
ACGCGTCGTTGGCGCCGGCCTGTCGCCTGACGAGCCGTTGTTCCGGGTGATGAGTTCCCCTGTCGTGTACATCTCGCACCGGTGCGCCGTTTACGAGGCGATCCTGGTCATGCGGGAACGAAAGATTCGCCATCTGGTCGCGCGCGACGACGCGGGGCAGATTGTCGGGATGGCCGACATTCGCGAATTGCTTCACTTCCACCGCTACACCCTCGCGGTGTTGCTCCAGGAAGTGGGGCGAGCCGCGTCCCCGGAAGAGATCGCCTCCTTCCGCCGCGACCTGCCAAGGCTGGTAAACGCCCTCATCGTGGGCGGCGCGCGCACACGCACCATCACCCGATCGATCACCGCGCTTTCCGATGCCATTGTGCGCCAACTCATCCATCTCGCCATGCTGCAAATCGGGCCTCCTCCGGCTCGCTTCGCATTTCTCGCCCTCGGAAGCGCCGGACGCGAGGAACAGACATTGGCCTGCGATCAGGACAACGCCATCGTTTTCGACGACGTGGAAGACGCGTCGCTGTCCGCGGCGCAGGAGTACTTCAACCGACTTGGCGATCTGGTATGCAACTGGCTCGAACGCGCGGGCTATCCCCGTTGCGAGGGAAACATCATGGCGGCCAACCCCAGGTGGTGTCAGCCGCTTCGAGTCTGGAAACGGTATTTCTCCGACTGGATTGGGGCTCCGGAACCCCAAAGCATCCTGGATACCATGACGTTTTTCGATTTCCGCGTCGTGCACGGCGAGAAGAGCTATGCGGGTCTCCTCCGCCGCCATATCGAGGCGGAGATCAAGACGGAACCCGCGTTCCTGCTGCACTACGCGCAATACGCCTTGCAGTACAAAAGCCCGATAGGATTTTTCGGCAAGATTGTCGTGGAATCGGGCAAGGATCATTCGCCCACATTCAACATCAAGGAAGGCATGATGCCGGTCGTGAACTTCGCGCGACTTTACGCGCTTCGTCACGACGTCGCGGAAAGCAACACCGTGGATCGCATGCGCGCGCTCATGGAAATGGGCGTGCTGCGCCAATCCCTCCAGGATGAAGCGATCCAAGTTTACGATTGCCTGATGCGCCTTCGCCTCGAACACCAGGCAAACGCCCTCGCAAAAGATCTGCCGCCCGACAATGCCATCAACCCCAAGGCGTTGACGCACATGGAGGAGACGCTGCTCCGGGAGGCCTTTGCGCAGATCGCCAACATCCAGAAAAAAATAAGCTTTGATTTTCTTGGCGGAGCCTGACGCGCCTCCATGCGCTATAATGTGACGGCCAGAACGCGACGCAATCTGCCGCAGTCTTGCGGAGGCAACCAGCGGGGGCATCATGAAAACGTTGCAACATCTTTTTCTCGTTACGCCCCTGGCCGCCAGCGCTCTGTTCGCGGCGGCGCAGCAAGCGCCAGCAGGGGACTTCGTCGACGCCGGGGCGGTCTCATACGATGTGGCGAACAATCAATGGCTCTTTGACCCGGCCCGGATCGTCTCTCGCAACGATGTCGTCTACACAGGACCTGCCTACAACGCCTGGAAATCCATGCCCGTGGGGGGCGGCGATCTTTCCGCGATGGTCCGTTGCGACGGCGATCTCGATATCCACCTTTCGAAGTGCGACAATCTGAACGGAAGCCTGGGCCATGTCCGGCTCGATGTCGGGGAACGCGGCAAGGAACTCGCCCGGAAATTCTTCCGTCAGCGTCTTGACCTGTACCGCGGCAAGGTTGTGGCGCGGATCGGCGACGAAGAGAACGGCCCGCGTTTCGAAGTATGGGGCCATCCTTCCCGACGCATCATCGTGATTGACGTGTTTGACCCGCAGGCAATGCTCGGGCCGGTCAGCGTCGAGTTCTCACAATGGCGACCCAGCATGAACGTCGGCCAGACCCCCACGACCGCCTGGGCCAAGGAGGTCTGGCAGAGCGCCGGAAACCGACCCGATGCTGGGGCGCGGCACGGGCGTCGTCGTGGGGACGTCGTCGTTGGCGCCGGACAGCATCGTCGTCAAGGACAAGGTGGCCACGATGACGTTGCCGGGCAAGCGCCCCGGCGAGTGCTCGATCATCATCTCGGCCGAGGTGACGCTGAAAACGGATCCTCTGGAGGCGGCGAACGCACAACTTGCGGAAGCGCTCGCGAAACCGATGGCGACGTTGCGCGCCGAGCACGAGGCGTGGTGGAAGGATTACTGGAGCAAGTCGTTCCTGCGCATGCACAGCGCCGATCAGCAGGCCGAGTGGCTCACGGCGGCGTATCACGTGCATCTCTATACGCTGGCGTGCGTGAACCGCGGACCGTTCCCCGCCTCCTACGGCGGCGGCGGTCTGCTGATAGAAGGCGATGCGCGCGACGGCAGCAAGGTCGAGGACTGGGTGCAAGAGGTGCGCTTCAACTTCATGCCGCTCTATGCCGCCAACCGCCTGGAAATGGCCAAGGGACTGCCGGACGCCTTCTCGCGCATGGTCCCGTTCCTCGAAAAACAGACACAAAACGTCTTCGGGTGGGACGGCATCTGGGTCCCCGAAACCTACGCGCCGTGGGGCATGAGTTCGACGCTCAGCATCACGGACGACAACGCGCCCGAAAACGCCGCGTGGTTCCACAGCGCCGAGCGCAACGTCACGTATGGGCGTTTCTCGCATTTCGCGACGCATGTCGGCCTGATCTTCACCTCCGGACTCGAAATCAGCCATCACTATCTGGCGTACTACCGCTATTCCGGCGACGAAGAGTATTTGCGGAAACAGGCGTATCCCTTTGTGCGCGGCGTGTGCGAATTCATCTGTGGACTGGTGCGCAAAGAAGCGGACGGGCGCTATCATCTTGACCCCGCCAATGCGCTGGAAACGTGGTGGCAGGTGCGCGATCCCGCGGACACGTTTGACGGCATCCGGGCCATCTTTCCGCAGTTCATCGAACTCTCCGAACGATACGGCAAGGACGCCAGGCTGCGCGCCAAATGCCAGGAAGTCCTCGCGGCGCTTCCCGATCACAGCATCGGCAAGTGGCACGACGATGGCCGCGTAGACGCAACCGTCGACGCCTACGCGCCCGCCGCCGGCAAACACGGTTTTCCCAACCGCATCAACTGCGAAAACCCCGCCCTGTATCGCGTCTATCCCTTCGGCCTGAGCGGCATCGGCGCGCCCGACTACGACCGCGCCGTGCGCACCTTCGTCTATCGCACGACTCCTCTCTGGTGGGGCTGGTCCATGGACGCGATCTGGGCGGCGCGCTTGGGACTCAAGGACCAGGCGTGCGTGCTGCTGGCGGAACACGCGCGCCGTTTCAACACCTGGCCCTATGGCGGCTGGGAAGTCATCCATTGTCGGCCCGTTCCGCGCGACAATTCCTTCGCGCCTCCCTTCCTCGACGGGGGCGGATGTTCGGCCACCGCGTTGCAGGAGATTCTGATGCAAAGCCACGGCGGCGTCATCCGCGTGGTTCCTGCGTTGTCCGCCTTATGGGGAGGGGTGTTCCAATTACGCGCGGAAGGCGGTTTTCTCGTCGCTGCGGACGTAACGGACGGCGTTCCCAAACTGGTTGAAATCCGCAGCCTATGGGGCGGGAAGTGCCGCATCGAGAACCCGTGGAATGGCCCCTGCAACGTGATCAAGGATAAGGAGGCGATTTTCCGCTCCGACCAGAAGACGCTCGAGTTCGACACCGTGAAGGACGGGATCTACCTCCTCGAATTCGCCGACAAGCCGGCGGCAAGCTATCAGCCCCAGCCGCTCGAGGAACGGTACTCCGAGGCGCGCGGATACGCGGCCCATGGTCTTCCCGGACGTCACGATTGACGCCGATTGGTCCTTACGGGCTGCAAAGACGCGCGCGGGCATTTGCATCGCAGGATCGCGTGTTTTTGATGCGATGCGCTGCGATGGCTCCGATTTCTTGCACGGCCGCCCGTGGTCATGATAAAGTGGACCTCGGTTCTGTTGCCGGGGTAGCTCAGATGGTTAGAGCGCTGGATTGTGGATCCAGAGGTCCAGGGTTCGACCCCCTTTCCCGGTACCATTTCTTCTGCCAAAGAGGTCTTTTTCTCCTTATTCCCATTCCGTGGCGCAGGAGAGGCGCGTCTGTTCGAGGCTTTCTCTCAACGTGCTCAGCGTAAACGGCTTGCGGATGAATGCCCGCGCTCCTGCGTCCAACAGCGCCTGCACCGAAGGGTCGATATCAAAACCGCTGCAGATCGTGATGCGCATGTTCGGTCGTGCCTGACGCAGCAAGGGGAACGCCTGGTAGCCGTTCATTTCGGGCATGGCCAAGTCGAGCAGCGCCAGGTGAATGTCGCCCTCGTAGGCGTGCGCTTGTTGCAGGGCTTCGAGTCCGTTGCGCGCCGTCAACACCTTGTAGCCCAGCCGTTCCAGCATGAGTTTTGTCGTCCGAACCACGATCGCTTCGTCGTCAATCAGCAGGATCGTTTCGGCTTCTGCGGCGCGCAGGCTTTCGACAGGGGCCATGGCCAAGGAAGGGCGCTCATAAACCGGCAGATACACCCGGAAAGAAGCCCCGCAATGCGGCGCGCTCTCGACCTGAATCTGGCCGCTGTGGTTTTTGACGATTCCGTACGCGGCGGCAAGGCCTAGGCCGCGGCCTTGGAACTTGGTGGAAAAGAAGGGCTCGAACATGCGGCGCTGCACGGCATCCTCCATGCCCATGCCCGTGTCTTCCACGCACAGCAGAATGGCTTCTCGCGAAACGGCGGCGGGCGTTTCGTCGGAGGAATCGGGCATGCTGGCGTTCGACGTCGAAATCGTCGCGACGCCGCCCTCGGGCATTGCTTCGATGGCGTTCATCAGGAGGTTGTGAATCACGATGCCCATTTGGATGGCATCCGCGAAAACAGGGCGAAGCCCCTCGACACACCGCGCGTCGATGCGGACGTTGCGGGCTTCGGCGTTGGGCGCCAGCAACTTGACGGCGGCGTCGGCCACGGCGCTCATGTCGAGCGGCTGCGGGAAATACTTGCCCCCTTGGGCATAGGCCAACATGAGCTGGGCCAGTTCCCCCGCCCGGCGCGCGCTCTCGAATATCCCTTCGATGAGAGACGCCTCGGCGGGATTGTCCATGCAATCGCCCATCACGGTCACCATGAGGTTGTTGAAATCGTGTGCGATGCCGCCCGCCAGGGTCGCCGTGGCCTCCATGCGCGATGCGTGCAACTGGACCGCCATGGCCTGTTTCTGGGCGGTCGTGTTTTCAATGACGGCCATGACCGAAGAAACCTGGCCGCAAGCGTTGTGCAACGGAGCCGCCCAAACCGAGACATGAACCGAGGAACCGTCCCGGGTGATCGCTTCTCCCTCGATGGCGGACAAGGTTTCGCCCTGCATGACGCGGCGATGCAGCGCCCAGAATTCGTCGATTTTGGCTCTGGGAATGAACGACCAATCGACGTGGCGCACGTCCGCCGCGTTCCAGCCAAACAACTGGACGGCGGCTGGGTTCCAGACGAGCAGTTCGCCCAAAGGCCCCAGGATCGCGATGGGCAGGGGCGATTCCTCAATCAAGGCGTTCAACTGTTCATGGGTGGCGCGGAGCGCCTCTTCCGCCTGCTTGCGCTTGGTGATGTCCCGGCCCGTCCCCAGGAATCCCGTCGGCGTTCCGTGGGCATCGCGCAGGAGGGTCACCGTCAACTCGGAGCAATACGTCGAACCATCCTTCTTGCACACTTCGAGTTCGATGGCGAAGTGGATCGAGGCGTTTTTGTCGGCGAGGCGTTCCGGGAGGAGTTCCTCGCGCAAGAGCGTTCGCACTCTGGCCATCGATGCCGGGGTGAGCTGCTTTTCCAAGGGCAAGTCGCGCAGTTCTTCCATCGTGTATCCGCGCAACCGTTCGCCGGCGGGATTGATGAACCTCACGCGGAAATCCATGTCCGTCAGCCATATCGTGTCGGTCAAGCACTCGGTGATAAGGCGGTAATGCTCTTCGCTCTCGCGTAGGCGCCGCTCCATCTCTTTGCGTTCGGTGATGTCCATGACCGTTCCGAACAGTCCCTTCACCGCTCCCACATCATCGAACAGAGGCCCTCCCGCGCTGCATACATGCCGGACGGCTCCGTCGGGGCGCACAACGCGGTATTCTCCCTCAAAAGAGGTCTTCTGCTGCAGGGCTGTTTGGATCAGACGCTGCACGATATCGACGTCTTCCGGGTGCACGATGCGCAGGAATTCATCGCCGAGGGGCGGACCCAGGGCCGGATCGCGCCCGCAGATGCGGAACGTCTCCTCGGACCATTCGACACGGTTTTCCTCGTTGCTGACCCAATAACTGCCCACATGGGCCAGTCGCTGCGCTTCGGCCAGATCGGCTTGCATTTTCTTGAGGGTTCGCTCGGCCTCCTTGCGGGCCGTGATGTCCAGCACCACCCCCATGGCATGCTGCGGGGAGCCGTCATCGCCCCAAATGACCGTGGTGGTGAGATCGACCCATACGAGGGAGCCGTCTTTCCGGATATACCGTTTTTCTCTCGAAAAGAACGGGATTTCACCCCGAAGAACGCGGCGGCCCTCGACCATTTCCGCCGCGAGGTCTTCTGGATGCGAAAGTTGCTCGAGGGTCATGCGGTGCAACTCGGCTTCCGTGTAACCCACCAAGGCGCAGAACGCCGGGTTGACCCAGGCAAACCGCATCAGGGGCGGCAGTTCCAGCAAAACAATCCCCGCTGGGCTGTGCTGGCAAATGGCCTGCAGCCACTTTTCCTGTCTGCGATCGGCGATGTCTTGGGCGATTCCCGCCAATCCCGTCACGACGCCGGCGCGCTCGTCTTCATGCGCCCTCGCCGCGCCATGCCAACACAATGCGCCGCAGAGAGACAAGGCCGCGGCAGCGATCAGGCGTTGTTCGCAAGCGGAGAATTCGCGTGCCGAATGCCTCGCGCACAGTTCGAGGAAGCCTTGAAAACGGCCCGATTTCAGGGGAAGAAGCAGGAGGGATCGGATGCCCTTTGCGCGAAGCGCCTCTTGCTCGGCTTCGGAAAAATGGGCAACGGATCCGCCAATGGACTCGCCTTGTTGCAGCAACGCAAGCCAGTGCGGGAATTCGCTCTCGTACGCGATGCAGCGCGCTTCATGCTCGCCGGGAGCCTCCCACGCAACGCATGGAAGCGCCGTCAGGGCGCCATGGTTAGGGACGGCATGAATTTCGAAGAGCCGGGCGCCGTCGAGTTCCAAGTCCTGACCCAGACTCGCGACAGCGCTGGCAATGGCGTCGAGGCTGACGGCGGAATGCGAGAACACCATCTCCTGCATGCGCGCCACGGAACCGACAAGACGTTCCCAGCGGGACGTTTCCGTCTGGGTAAAGGCGTTTTTGAGCGAACAAGCGCCCTGCGGCGTGTCTTTTTCCTTCTTTGGGGCCGAGCGTTTGGACACGTACACTTCCCGTATCTTGCGTTCGCATCACCCTGCGCAGAGCGAAACTTTCTCTCTTATTCCGTCCTAAACCTCTAAACGCCAGAATACTGTCAATTTGTGGACTGTTTGTGACAGTATAGCGCAGAATCGGGAAAAAGTATATCCATATTTTGACAGCCATATCTCCCTTCCCTAAGACCCTGCCCTGGCGTCCTGACCGATTCATCCTTGTGCAAAGTCGTGCGGAGATTACGCCGAGCGGCTTGAGGATTCCCCTCAACCGTTGTGTGCAAATCAAAACGCGCTAAAGTCATCGCCCTGCTGTGCCGATAGACGCAGGTAGGCCAAGGAGGGCTGTCTATGGTGACGCAATGCTGCAAGTGCAAAAAAGTCCGCGTTCGCGGCGCCTGGCATATCCCCGCCGCCCCGTTGCCGGGGGCTGTCTCCCATACCTACTGTCCTGCGTGCTTTCTCGAAACCCAAGTCGAATTCTTCTCGCACAGCGCCAGCCGCGCAGGCTGCGCCGGCGCCCAACGCGCCGCGCGCGTCCTATTCGCCGCCTACGGCTGATTGGCGCGGCGCCGCGTTGAAAATGCCGGCGCTTTCGATCACGATGGCATGAGCACACGTTCTTTTTTGTGTGAAAGGAGATCCCTGTGATTGCTGCCATCCTCTGTGTCAGCGTGACGCTTGCGGCGCCCGCGCCTCGTCTTGTTCAGTTCGATCTTGCCTCGCTGCCGATCGACGGCACGGACCGATATGACGCGATGAAGTTCGTGACGGCGCTGCAGGGCGTTGTGAACCGCGACGCCCCCCGTCTGATTTTGCGCCTGTCGCCGGACGATAGCGCCATGGATGCGTACTGGCTTTCCGTGTTGCGACAGGGCTGGCTGAAGGGCTGGGCCCTCGATCGCGTCGCCGATATCGACACGCTTCTCGCGTGTTTTCCGGAGTCGAAGCGCGGCGTGGTGG
>JAKJDA010000105.1:8344-8694 GCA_022706165.1 Candidatus Hydrogenedentota bacterium
CCCGCCACGGCGAACATCGCGGCCACGGCGTGCGGAGTGGAAGGATGGCTGCCCGTGCGCGCGAACAGCGGGTTGCACCGGCGCCTTGTCGAGTCCGGCCCGAAACTGCCCGTGCGCCTGTCGCTGGAGGGCATGTTCACCGGCTCCGAAACGGGCAGCCGCAAGTGCGATGCGTATCTTTGGGCGAAACGCACGTACCTGGATGCGGGACGTTGTCATCCCGCGTTGATGGCGTATTACTGCGATGCCTTTCCCGGCGGCGTGGGCGGACAGGATACGTTGCCGAACCAGGATTATTTTATTGCGCGCAGGGCTTTCTTTTTTGATCTGTTGCCGTGGGCCGACGAAGC
>JAKJDA010000106.1 GCA_022706165.1 Candidatus Hydrogenedentota bacterium
CCCATGCACTTCCGAGCGCGCCGCCCACTGAATTTCCTGCAATACGGTCGCGCGGTCTCCCCCTGCCGCCATCGGCGCCGCAAAGAACAGCGGCGGCGCATACGCGCGACGCACCTCCGCCTTGGAACCCGGTTTCGTCTGGGACGTCGGGCTCGCCACGGATCGATCGCCCACAGGCGCCGTGACGGCGCCCAGCCAAAAGCCAAGCGCAATCGACGCCGCGAGAACGCCCAAGAACATGAGTATGCGAACAAAAACCTTCACGATGACAAGAACATCCGTAACCCGCCATGCCGTTGCGCCGTCGGCCCATGCCTCTGCCCAAGCCTACCCACATCCTCGCAATGCTTCAACTTCGCGAGTTTGGATTCTGCACGCAAACCGGCTATGGTATCGCCATGGAAGAGCAAGGTCTGTTTTTTGAGGGCCGAGAGGCGAGCGGACACGGGCAACGCGCGCGGCATACGGTCGATCGAGACAAGGATGAGACCATCGATGTCCGCTGATTTCGGATCGAACATGCCGATCGGATTCGACCTCACCTGGATATTGGCCGGTCTACTGCTCATCCCCTACTTGCTATGGGGCGAGTACACCCTCCGCCACAGGCTTCAAGACGGCGCCGAATTCCGTCCCGTCACGGAGATCATCACGCTTGCGCTAGTCGGCGTTTTCTTTGTTTTCCAATATGCGCTGTTGCGCGAATGGCTCGGCAAAACCCCCCTCTATCTTTTTCTCGCCCTCATGGGACTGGCGCTTTCCGGTCTGATACTCTACGGCCATATGGTCGTCTCGCTCGTGAGCGCGCTCCTGGTCGATCTGGTGGCGCCCTCGGCCGATCGCCTGCATGAGCCCAACTACCTTCCCGGCGAGGCCTGCGAGGCCAACGGCGACTTCGAAGGCGCGGTGCGCGAATACCTCGCCGTCGCGCGGATATTTCCCAAAGACCCCAAGACCGCCATACGTCTCGGCGATAACCTTGCCAAGCTGAGCAAATGGGAAGAGGCCGCCTCCTGGTTCGAACAGGGCATTGAAAACCTCGATCGAGGCGAGCAAGTGCTGCCGATCATGTTCCGTCTCGCCGAAATCTATGCGGGCAGACTAGGGCGCGGCGCGGCGGCAAAGGCGCTGTACGAAGAATTTATTCGTCGCTTTCCAGACGATCCTTCCGTGGCCATTGTCCAAGCGAGAATTCGCACCGTGACCGATGGATGCTCGAACGATCTGCAATAGTTTTCATTTTTCGATCTATTTGTATAATAATTCCGCCAATATTTCGGTTCAATCGCAAATTTCCCGCATTGGTTGCGAAAATGGCCTCCGATGCGGTACACTACGCGTGTGGGGCGATAGGTTCTGAACAAACGCTAACGAAAGAGGACAAGGTGAGTCGATATCGCATTTGCGTGGCGGATGACTGCGAAGAAGCGGCAGCAGTATTGAGCGAGGGGTTACAGCTTCACGACTATGACGTCTGCGTTGCCCATACGGGCGCCGAGGCGTTGGCGATATGCAAGGCGGGAGGGATCGATCTGATCCTGCTTGATGTGTGCATGCCCGAGATGGACGGCTACGAGGTGTGCCGTCAGTTGAAAGCTTCTCCCCAGACCTCCGCGATTGTCGTGGTGTTCGTCACCGTGCGCGGCACGAGCGAGGACATCTCGCGGGGATACGATCTGGGCGCGGTGGACTATATCACCAAGCCCTACAATCTCCCGATGGTGATGGTGCGCGTGGATGCCGCGATTCGCCATTGCCGGCTGCAAGACCGCTTTTCCGCAGGCGACGAATCTATCATGGAGTTTGCCTCGACGGACTCCCTGACAGGTCTGCGGAATCGCTGCTATTTTTTGAATCGCCTGGAAGAAGAAATCGACAAGGCGGACCGATATGCCTATCCCGTGTCCTGTGTGGTTTTCGATCTTGCTGAAGTCGAAGGATTAGACGCGGAACTGGGGCCCGCCCCGGTCGACGATTTATTGGCCGAGATTGCGCTAGCCTTGCGCACAAGCACGCGGAACAACGATGTCCTGGCGCGTTACGACGGCACGATGCTGACGGCGCTACTGCCCCATACGCCGCTGAACGACGCCTTGAACTATGCGTCCAAAATGCTTTCGGAGATCGACAAGACGACTTTCAGCGTTCCGTCCTTTCCGACGCGCGCGACCTTGCGCGCCGGAATCGCCACGTGCCAAAACGGCGGCGCCCAGAAGGCGGAATACATCCTTGGCGAGGCCATGCGCGGACTGTTTCAAGCGAAAACCTTGCCCGGGGGACGGGTGGTGACCCGGAACGTTTCCCCATCCTAGCGGTCGGCGCTTCCTTCCATTCCCAGCCGTTCAAGGGCTTTGCGGCCGATGTCCCTCCGGAAATGCGCCCCCTCGAACGTGATGTTCTCGACGCCCGCATAGGCTTTTTGGAGGGCCGCAGGCAGGGTTGCATCCGTGGCCGTGACATTCAACACCCGGCCGCCGTGGGTGACGAGCGTCCCCTCCGTCTTCTTCGTGCCCGCATGAAAAACCGAGACCCCCTCTTTTTCCGCCGCGCCGATGCCTTCGATGGGTTTCCCCTTGGAATAAGGCCCCGGATATCCCTTGGAAGTCATGACCACCGACGCGCAGGCGCACGGCGCCCAGTCCAATGCGACCTGGTCTAGGGTTCCGTCGCAACACGCCGCCAATACAGGCACGAGATCGGATTGCAGCAGCGGCAACACGACTTGGGTTTCCGGGTCGCCGAAACGGCAGTTGAACTCGATGACCTTCGGGCCCGACTCGGTGATCATCAGTCCCGCATAGAGGACGCCCCGATAGGCGATTCCCTCGTTCGCCATGCCTTGGACACAGGGTTTCAGAACCGTTTCAACGATTTCCTCGAGCAACGCCTCCGACACGACGGGCGCCGGGGCGTAAGCGCCCATGCCTCCGGTGTTGGGGCCTTCATCGTTGTCGAAGACCGCTTTATGGTCCTGCGAGGGGGGCATGGGAACCACCGTCTTGCCATCCGTGAAGGCGAGAATGGACGCCTCCTCGCCGACAAGGCGCTCTTCAATCACTACGCGGCGCCCGGCCTGGCCAAAGGCGTGATCGACCATGGCGGCGCGGATTGCGGCGATGGCCGCGTCGACATCGGACGCGACGGTGACGCCTTTGCCTGCGGCGAGACCGTCCGCCTTGACCACGATGGGGGCGCCTTTTCGCTTGACATAGGCGACGGCCTCTTCGGCATTGGAAAACTCGGCGTATTCAGCGGTCGGAATGCCGTACTTCGCCATGATGTGTTTGGCGAACGCCTTGCTCGCTTCGAGTTGCGCCGCTTTGGCGGACGGCCCAAAGGCCGTGAAACCGGCGGCCTCGAACTGATCGACCAATCCATGCGCCAACGGGTCCTCCGGTCCGACGACCGTGAGATCGATCGCGTGGACCTTGGCGAGCGCCAACAACCCGGGGATGTCCGTCGCGGTCACGGGTGCGCACGTGGCGTGAGCCGCGATGCCCGGATTGCCGGGCGCGCAATAGAGGCGCTTCACCAAGGGGCTTTGGGCGATTTTCCATGCCAGGGCGTGCTCGCGGCCTCCGCCGCCGATGATAAGAACGTTCACGAATGTCACTCCTCCGGAGGCACGATGCTTCTCAAATATGCCGCAATGGCCTGGTCGTATTCCGCGGTGCACGCGAAGGCTTCCAGCGCCAGGCGGTACCGCGTGGGAAACGTCACCGACCCGTTATGCGCGCGAAGCTCGTGCATGATCGCGCTGTAACGTTCGGGGTTCACGACGACCGTGACGTAGCGGAAATTCTTGGCTGCGGACCGGATCATGGCGGTTCCGCCGATGTCGATTTGCTCGACGACTTCCTCGAGCGTTATGCCGGGCTGGGAAATCACCGCTTCGACGGGATGGGGGTGGATCACAACCATGTCGATCCAGTCATAATCAAAGGCTTTCAACTGCTCGGCGTGGAGTTTGTTGTCGCGGATGCCGAGAATTCCGGCATGGACCTTCGAGTGGAGGGACTTGACGCGTCCGTCCATCATTTCCTGGACGCCGGTGTAGTCGCCGATGCTGACGGCCTCGATCCCCGCGTCGTGGAGCACGTTCAGCGTGCCGGCCGTGCTGATGATTTCGACGTTGAACTCGCGAAGCAGCCGGGCGAGTTCCACCACGCCTGTCTTGTCGTGGCAACTGATGATGGCGCGCCGAATCATTGTCATGCTCACCTCCCGCAGCATCGAAAGAACGGTGTCCCAGTGAATTTCCATACAAAACGGGGAGCAATCATAGCGCACCTGCCTTCAAAAAGAAAGACCTTTGTGGGGGCCCAAAGCCGAGGGCCGCGCCTCCGCCGAACGGGGGCGCGGCCTGAGAGGGGGGACGATCGGCGCGTCAAAGGCCGATGCGGAGCGCGCCGTTGATGACGCCGGAGACATCGTAGGCGTCGCAGCGTCCGTCGCCGTCGAGGTCGGCGCGCACGAGGCCGCCGAACAAGCGCAGCGCATGATTGATCGTCACTTGCACATCCATGGCGTCGGTGGAGCCGTCCGCGTTGATGTCGCTGGGGTTGACGAGCGGCTTGCCATCGTGGCCCTGGGCCAGCGCGGCGCGAATCTCGTCTCGGGTGACGGTCCAATCGCCGTTGAGGTCAAGGAGGGCCATCAATTCGCTGGGCGCATCCGGAAACGCCGCAGTCAACTCGTCATAATCCAGGGAACCGTCGTGGTTGGCGTCGGCCTCGATCAAGGCGCGCAAGAGCGCCAGCTTGTTGCCGTCGTCTGGGGGAAGGGGCGCCGCAGGGGCGTCCTCGGGCGTAAGGACGCCGTCGTCGTTGCGGTCGAGCTGATCGAATCGTTCCTGGGCGAGATCGGGGATGACCGCCGCGAGTTCATCGAACGTGACCTGTCCGTCGCGGTCGACATCGGCTTCGCGCAATTTTTCGGCCAGCCATTCTCGCGGATCTCGGGGCCGAACGGGCAGATCCTCTTTGCTGATGACGTTGTCGTCGTTGGCGTCGAGCTTGTCGAATGCTTCCCGCGTCAGCCAGTCGGCCACGGCCTTGAGTTCGTCAAACGTCACCTCGCCGTTGCCATCCACATCGGCCTGGCGAAGCGATTGGATCAGTCTTTCGATATCGTTGACCGGCGGCTTGGGCAGATCGTCCAACGCGATGCTTCCGTCGCCGTCAACGTCCAGCGCGTTGAATTGTTCCTGCGTGACGTTCGGGCATATCGCCTGAAGTTCCGCAAGGCTCACCTTTCCGTCGTCATCCGCATCCGCTTGTTCAAGGAGATGCACGATCCGCTCGTGCGGGCCCGGCCCGAAAGCCTCAACGTCGTCTGCATTGATCACGGCGTCGCCGTTGCGATCGAGATGAGCGAACGACTCCTGCGTCAATTCGGGAATCAATGCCTGCAACTCTTCGAAGGTCACGTCGCCGTCATGATCCACATCCGCGGCGAGAAGGACTCTGCGCAACATCTCGCTGCGGGGAGGCGGCGGTCCAGCGGGAAGATCGTTTCTGTCAAAGGCCCCGTCCCCGTTGCGATCGAGGAAACCAAAAGCTTCTTGGGAGAAATGCGGCCAGACCGCTTGCAGTTCGCTCAGGGACAGTTTTCCGTCCTGGCTTGCGTCCGCTTTGAGGAGCAGCCAATGCAGTCGGGCTCCCATGTTCTCCGGTCCAGGGGCTGGCAGATCATCTGCAGACACCGCCCCGTCGCCGTTGGCGTCCAGTCTGTTGAAACATTCCAGCGGGATAGGGTTGGGGAGCGCCTGGACTTCCTGAAACGTGACGCGCCCGTCGTTATTTGCGTCGGCGTGTTCCAGGAGCCGGACGATGGCCAAGGCGGGCGGCGGCGGGACGGGAATGTCGGCGGCGGTGAGGATTCCGTCGCCGTCGGTATCCATTGCCTCGAACATCGGCTGCGTCATAAACGGAAGCAGCGCTTTTATTTCGGCGAAGGCGACCTGGCCGTCGCGATTGCGATCGGCTGCTTTCAGGAGTTCCGGGGTAAGTTTGGGCGGCGGCGGAGGTGGCGGCATCAGTGCTGCCGCGCCTACGGTAAGCAACAATACTGCGCCCAGGAATAGAAACACCCCTCGGTTTATCATTTTTCTTCCTCCCATTTTGCTGGCGCATGCGCAGTAGGCGCTGTAGCGCTCGTGTCGCTTCGTTAAACCCGAAAACGCGGTTGGAGTTCCCGGGAGGAAGCTGTGTCAGATTTGCTGCCTGGGGGGAGACGCCGCGTTTGTGAAAAATCGGCGTGGAACCTGTTACAGTGGGCGTCGACGTTTTTCGGGAGGGAATATGGCGCAGGCATATCCGACGGCAGGGGAAACCGATGATTTCCAGGAAAGCCAGCTCCGTTTTTCAGAGCGTTATGCGGCCCTGCGCGGCCGTGTCATGCGCGAGGAGACGGATTCCTCGCCTCACGGCCCGGAACAAGCGTTTCATGGCGTTTGGTATGATCAGCTTTTTAGCGAAACCGGTCTCTGCACCGACGAGGGCATGCCGATCCGCATCGTGTCGCCCGGCTGGTGGAATCATGGCGAGGGACCGGATTTCAAAGGGGCGCAGATCGAATTTGCCGGAACCGTCAAAACGGGCGATGTTGAACTGCATATCGATCATTCGGGCTGGCGCCGGCATGGACATCATTTGGACGCCCGGTATGACGGCGTCGTATTGCACGTGGTTCTTGATGCGGAGCCCGCCCGTGAACCTCCCGTGACGTCCCTGGGCAGGCGCGTGCCTACGCTTTTGTTGGGGCGTTTTGTTTCGGGGGACGTGCTTGAACTCGGCGAAGCGCCGGACGCCGGCGATTTCTCCTGTGACGGCGGCGCCTTGGCGCCTAGGGGACAATGCGCGGCTGCGGCGTTCGGGCGAGACCGTATCGGGGCCTTTCTCGATTTTGCCGGCGATTGGCGCACGTTGACCAAGGCGCGGCTTCTCCGGGAACGGGCTGACCGCGTCGGCATGGACCAGGCGGTGTACGAGGCAGTCCTGTCGGCCTGCGGGTTCAGCAGGTACAAGAGCCATTTTCGTCTCATTGCGCAGCAACTGCCCTATGATCGTGCGCGCCAACTCGCGCGGCAAGACCCGTTGCTGCTCGAAACGGCATTGCTGCAATTGGCGGAAGGAACGACCGCCGTTCCGCACTTCGCCCGGCTGCGGGCATTGCGGCGAGATCATGTTCCGGGTCTCAAGAAACTGCCCTTGAGTTGGCGTCGCATTGGAGTGCGCCCTACGAACTTTCCCGAAAGGCGTCTGGCCGGGGCGGCATTATTTCTGTCGCGGACGGCGCCAGAAGGCCTCGCCGCTACGCTTGACCGGATTTGGCGCGCCGAATGCTCCGACAAAGAGCGCTGCGCGGAGTTCGAGGCGTTGTTTCCTGCGGCGATGGGATTCTGGGCAAATCATTGTAGCTGGACGGGCAAGGAACTGGCGCGCCCTATGTCGACGATAGGACACGCCCGCATCCGGTCGATTATCGGCAACGTATTCATCGCTGCGGAACTCGCCTTGGCGCGGCAGGCCCGAAACCGTTCGCTCGAAGCGGAAGTCTTCCGTTTCTTTTGCCATTTTCCGAAAGAGGCCGAGAACCGCATCATCAAGGACATGACGACTCGCTTGTTCGGCAGGGAGCCCGTTCCCGGCCTGCGCTTTCGCCGGCAACAAGGACTTCTCCAGATGCACCAGGATTGGTGCTGCTCCAATCCGGCTTGCGTCGACTGTCCGGTGTTGCCGCTTCTTGCGGCGCCGGCGATCGCGCGCGAGCAAATCCCATCCTGACTTGCGAATGCCTTGCAATATGTCTACGGCGCTTTTATTATCACGAGATAAGTTAGGAGGCTGGACGATAGCATCATGGGTGAGTTCCGGGACGTCGTAAAGTCCATTATCGCCAATATCGAACAGGTCGTGTTGGACAAGACCGCCGTGGTGCGCATGGCCGTCGCGTCCCTGCTGGCCGATGGGCATGTGCTCATGGAAGATGTCCCCGGAGTGGCCAAGACGGTGTTGGTCAAGGCATTGGCCATTTCGACGGGATGCGCGTTCGTGCGCATTCAATGCACCCCGGATTTGCTTCCCAGCGATATCAGCGGCGTATCGGTGTATAACCAAAAGACGCAGGAATTCGAGTTCCGACAGGGGCCGATATTCTCGCAAATTGTGGTGGCGGATGAAATCAACCGAGCCACGCCGCGCACCCAGTCCGCATTGCTCGAGGCCATGGCGGAACATCAGGTTTCGGCGGACGGGAAAACCTACAAGCTGAAAGCGCCGTTTCTCGTCTTTGCCACGCAAAATCCGGTCGAACATGAAGGCACGTTTCCGTTGCCCGAAGCGCAGCTTGACCGTTTCATGATGCGCTTGTCGATGGGATATCCGAGCAACGCGGCCGAGGCCGTTTTGCTCGAACGATCGCGGCTGGCGCATCCGTTGGATGCATTGCACCCGGTGACCGACGCCGCGACGGTCGTCCGGATGCAAATGGGCGTGCGCGAAGTCTTTGTCCACGAAAAAATAAAGGAATACATCATCCGCCTCGTGTCGCGAACGCGCGATTGCGTTCATTTCTCGTTAGGCGCGAGTCCCCGCGCGACGATGGCGCTGTTTCGGGCGGCCCAATCCTACGCGGCGGTGCAAGGGCGCGGATATGTCATTCCGGACGATATCAAGGCCT
>JAKJDA010000107.1 GCA_022706165.1 Candidatus Hydrogenedentota bacterium
CCGCCGCGGCCAGGTCTTCGTAGTTACCGGTGGCGACATTGAGCCCGATCGTGCCTTTGGAGGCTTCGACCTTCTTGACGACGACCGCGCCCTCGAGGGCGGCGTTGTTGGCGAGTTGCGCGAGCGGCTCCTGCAGCGCGCGCATCATGATGTTCACGCCGATCTGTTCGTCGCCGTCGAGCTGGAGGGATTTGAGGCTGTTCCGCGCGGCGAGGTAGGCGATGCCGCCGCCGGGCACAAAGCCTTCCTCGATGGCCGCGCGCGTTGCGTGCAGGGCGTCGTCCGTACGCGCTTTTTTCTCCTTCAACGCGACCTCTGTCGCCGCGCCGACCTTGATCACCGCCACGCCGCCCGCCAACTTGGCCAAGCGTTCCTGGAGCTTCTCGCGGTCGTAATCGGAAGTCGTCGATTCGATCGCCTTGCGGATCGTCTCGCAACGGGCCATAACGTCCTTTTTGCCGCCTGCGCCTTCGATGATCGTCGTGTTGTCCTTGGTGATTTCGACGCGCTTGGCGCGGCCCAGATCGGTGAGCTTGATGTTTTCCAGCTTGATGCCGAGGTCTTCGGAGACATACTGTCCGCCGGTGATCGTGGCGATATCGCGCAGGATTTCCTTGCGGCGATCGCCGAAGGCCGGGGCCTTTACGGCGCAGACGTTGAGGATGCCGCGCAGCTTGTTGACCACGAGTGTCGCCAACGCCTCTCCTTCGATCTCCTCGGAAATGAGCAGCAACGGCTTGGCCGTCTGCGCGATGGTTTGAAGCAGCGGCAGAATATCCTGAATCGCGCTAATCTTCTTCTCATAGCACAGGATGTAGCAATCTTCGAGAACAGCCGTCATGGTCTCGGGTTTCGTCACGAAATACGCCGACAAGAAGCCGCGATCGAACTGCATGCCCTGCACCACGTCGAGTTCGCTGTTCAGGCCCTTGCCTTCTTCGATCGTGACGACACCGTCTTCCCCGACTTCTTCGATGGCTTTGGCGATCATCTTGCCGATCTCGGCATCGCCGTTCGCCGAGATGGCGGCGACATGCTCGATATCTTCGTTATTGCGGACCTTCTTGCTCATATCCCGAACGGCATCCAACACAACGGTCATGGCCTTTTCCATGCCGCGTTTGAGATGCATGGGATTGGCGCCCGCCGTTACATGCCGCATGCCGAGATGAATCAACTCCTGCGCCAAGACCGTCGCCGTCGTCGTGCCGTCCCCCGCAATATCCTGCGTCTTGCTGGCCGCCTCGCGGAGCATCCGCGCCCCCATATTTTCGAACGCGTCCGGAAGCTCGACTTCCTTGGCGACGGTCACGCCATCCTTGGTGATATTCGGAGCCCCGTAGGAACGCGACAACACCACATTGCGTCCCTTCGGGCCCAGCGTCGCCTTAACGGCATTCGCCAAAACGTCCGCGCCTCGCACCAGCGCCCCTCGCGCCTCTTGATCGAATGACAACATCTTTGCCATTGGAACACGACCTCCTCGTCATCCATTAAAACCCAATTCCCGCAGCGGGAAAAGACATAACCGCCCGACCCCGCTGGACTTGTCGCGTGTTAGCACTCGCCCTAAATGAGTGCTAACACGCGCGAGTGTACCATAGTTCCGTCGGCCTGTCAAGTGGCCGACGGGGGTGATCGATCACAAACGCGCCGAGCGGGCCGATCGATTTGGCCAGTTGCGCCGCGTCACGCAATATGCGATAATACGAATGGACGGTGGGAGAGTCTCGCTGCTCCGTTCCGCACCGTGCTAACGACGCGTCCAGTGGGGGCGCCAAGGTTTCGACGGAGGTGAGGAAGTACAAGTTGCGTGCCGAGGTTGATCGGTTGGCCTCGTAAAAAGCCGATCAAAAACACAAATGCCAACACTGAAATGGCACTTGCCGCCTAACTTTTAGGCGACACGTCTTACCGTTGACCGCCTGCTAGACGGATAAGGCGCCGACAGCGGGCCCCGCCCAGGAGGGAGGCACAGCGTCCTGAAGCGGGTATGACTTGCGCCTTGCGGCCGGAGGCACCGAGCCTTACGGGACTTCCGGTGGCCAAACCAAAAGACGGGCTACGCACGTAGAAGCTTGCATGGATTCACTTTCGGACGGGGGTTCGACTCCCCCCGCCTCCACCATTGTTTTCCTGACCCGAGCGGCTGTGTAATTATGCATGGCTACTGCGAGAAGGGGCGTGTTGGCAAGCCGCAGATCACGTCCCGCTTCCTAACGCTCGTGGTGCGCGATCACCTGCTTGTTTTTGGGGGAGATTCTATGGATCTGGCAGCCGGTGTCGCCCTTTTTACTGCATTCGTCGCCGCTATTCTTCCGCTTTGACCAACCGCCGCAGAAGCGCTACGTAGTTCTTCATCGCCTTTTGGCCTTCTCGCGTGATGGTGTAGTCCGTACGCGGTTTTCGTCCGATGAATGACTTCTCCATCCTGACGTATCCGGCATCTTCGAGCGCCCGCAGATGCCGCGCTATGTTGCCGTCGGACGCCTCCAGCTTGTCGCGAAGATAGACGAAAGAGGCCGAATCTCCGTTCATCAGCAGCGCGAGGATCGCCACGCGCATCCGCGATTCCAGCACCGGATTGGACCGTGATATGTCGAAGCCCACTATCCCTTCAGCAGGAAAAGCCCTATCGCCCAGATCGCCGGCGCCACCACAAGAGTCGCGATCCGGATGCTTGTCACGGCTATGTTCGTGGGCTATAATGCGGTTTCGTAATCTCGCGTGGGCGCGAAGTGGCATCGTCTGTGAGGGGTTGCTATGCGGCATGGGGCGAGTTTGATCACGGCCATGGAGGGCACGAGCCGTCTGGCCTTTCTGATCGCGCGGGAACTGTCGGTGAACAGCCGTGCGGGGCTGACGGTGCGATTTCTCGCCAAAAAGCTTGATCTGCCTGAGGAAGAAGTCGAATACCTTGTCGATGTGAACCACCGGTTGTTTTTTATTGATCTGACGAAGGTGAAACTGGTCGCGGAGGGGTTCAGTGCGCTAAAGCGCATCACCGACGGCCTCGAAAATCTGGGCGATGTCGCGTCCATACATCGCCAGGTGAAATCCTTTGAGCCTCACGAGTTCCGCCATTTCGAGGAGCAGGCCGGCATCGACCGTCCTCTGGGAAAGAAAGCCGCCGCGGAGCATTTTGTCGATCGCCATTACAGCCACCCCGATTCGGTGGTCACGTACGTCGCGACGCGCGGTTTTTCGACCATTGCCCGTGAACTCTTCGATATCGTCTGGCAAAGCAAGGACGGCGTCATACCCGTAGCCGCATTGCGCGCGGCCCACGGGGGCTCCGAGTACGAAATCGAACAGGGCTTGTGGGAATTGTTCCGGGGCTTTGCCTTGTTCGAGATGTTTCGCTTTGATTCGGAGGAACGACTCGCGCGCATGGTGGGGTTGCTTGCCGAATTGCGGCAGTGGCGCGAGGCCCAACATGCTCATGAGGGCCGTAGCGCAGCATTGAAGCCGTTCAAGAGCGTTTCGGTGGAGTCGGACACTCGGGGGATCGAAGTGTCCGATCGCGTATGCCGTCTTATTGGGGCGATTGCGGCGCGCCCGGTGCGGTTGCGCGGCGATGGCGATTTGTTCCGGGAGGATTATCGCCGCCTGTCGGAGATTTGTCCGGAGGATTCCGATCCGTCGTTGAGCACGTGTTTATGGATGGCGCAGGGCGTTGGATGGCTGGCGCGCGTGGATTCCGAGCTGCGCGCGGGAGATCTCCAAGGGCTGCTCACCATGAGTCGGGTCGAGCGGCATCGTATTCTGTTCGATTGGATGGTCAAGGGGGGCAACGAGGCGATCTCCCGCAGGATTCTGGCGGCGCTGATCGAGGAGAGCGCTCCGGGCGCTTGGTATCCCGTCGTGCCGTTTGTTCAGCATGCCATGCGCGTGAGCGCCAAGCATGAACAGCCTATTCTCAAGGCCAGCGGGGCTCACTGGCATTACGTTAGCCCCAGCACTGCGCCCACTGCGGAGAAAACCCTTATCCGCTCGCTTGAGGAAACGTTTCATTGGTTTGGGGTGGTGGATCGTTCCGCATGCGATGACGGCCTGTTTCGCATTTCGGAGCTTGGCGTTTGTTTGTTGACGGATGGGGATTGCGGGCGAATCGAGACGAAATTTCCCGCGCGCGAAACAGAGATCGTGGTTCAGCCGAATTTTGACATTGTGGTGCCTTCGCAGGATACGGATCCGCTGTTGACGGTTCCGTTGGACCAGTTCGCCGAGCGCAAGAGCACGGGGGGGGCCGTCGTCTATTGTCTTTCGAAGGAATCGTTCACCCGGGCGATTCAGGAAGGCCATGATGGCGACGCATTCGTCGCTTTTCTGTTGCGCCACAATCGAGGCGGCGAACTTCCGCCGAACGTCATGACCACGCTCGATGACTGGCGCGGCGGCGTCAAGCGCGTCCGTCTGCGCACGTTGCATGTCCTCGAGGCGGATGATCCGCTCATCATCACGGACCTGTTGCACCGTCGTTGGTTCAAGAAGCTCCTCCAGCCGCTGGAGGCTTCGTCGATGGTCACGTACGCGAAAATCAATAAGATCGACCTTGCCAAGGCCCTCGAAAAGGAGGGCTTTGTCGTCGATTGACCCCCTGCCCCCTTGGTTTTCTTTCCAATGCGCGGCGATTTCTGGTAGTCTTTTTCGAGGAGTTTCGGCAACTGTCTGTCACGAGCAATCCGCTGAGGCGTTTTTCGTTTGCCACAAAACATGATCGCATTTCCGTTTGAATTCGCCCAAGAGAACGTGCCGCTCGCGCCGCTGACTCGGTATCGGATCGGCGGCCCGGCGCGTCTCGCGTTGTCGCCGCGAACGCTGGATGAAGCATGCGCCGCGTATGCCTGGATGATGGCGCAGGCTGGCCCGCGGCTGGTGCTGGGCGGCGGATCCAATGTGCTGATCGACGACCAAGGCTTTGCGGGGACGGTCCTGATCACCACGCGCCTCGAAGGCATCGTTGCGCTCGGAGAGGATCGGTATCGCGTCGAATCGGGCGTTGTGTTGGACCGTTTGGTGCGCGAGGTCATGTTGGAACGCAATTACGATGGCGTGGGCAGTTTGGCCGGCATTCCGGGAACGGTTGGCGGCGCGATCTTCATGAACGCGGGAACCGTCAACGGTTCCACGTGCGAATGGCTTGACGAGGTCGAAGTGATGACGCCCTCGGGGCGCGCGACCATTCGCGTCACGCCGGAAATCTACGGTTATCGGGGGCAAACTTTCTGTCCGCGCGGGGGCCTTGTCTTGTGCGGAACTTTCCGTTTTCGCCCTTCGTTTCGCGAGGAACGCGCGGTGTATGATCATTACCTTCAACGCCGCCAAGAGAAACAACCTCAGGGCGATTGCTGTGGCAGCGTGTTCAAGAATCCGCCCAACGATCACGCCGGACGGTTAATCGAGTCCTGCGGGCTCAAGGGGACGCGCTGCGGCGGCGCGATCATCAGCCCCATGCACGCGAATTTCATCATGAACGATCGCCACGCCACGTTCGACGACGTTTTGCAGCTCATTCAACTCAGCAAGAGCGCCGTTCGCGAACGCCACGGCGTAGACCTGCAGGAAGAAGTCGTCATCATCCGGAATGGCGTCGTTGTTGATCTCGCGTAGTGGACGAACGGGGCGATCTTCACCGACATGACGTTCCTGAAACGTCGGGCCCTGCCTAGTGTCGCGTTTGTCTCCTCAAGGCGAAATAGTGCTTGTGAAAAATCCGGGCGAGATGCGCGCAAAATGCGGCCAGGCGGTTTTGGGAACGACTTTCGGGAAGTCCTTCATCTCAAGAAGGACTTCCCGGCTTTTCATCTCTTACGCTTTTCCGATCGACAAGGCGTCGTAGCCATGCGAGAAGGCAGAGGGCAAATCGGAACGGCCCATGAGCGCGATGTCGATGGCGCGTGCCGCCTCGCGGCCTTCGTGGATGGCCCATACGACCAGCGATTGTCCTCGCCGGGCATCGCCTGCCGCGAAGACTTTCGGGTTGCTGGTGACGTACCTGCCGTAGTCGGCCTTGATGTTGCCGCGTCCATCGAGTTCGAGGCCCAGTTGGGTGGCGATGTCGTGCTCGGGATGGAGAAACCCCAGCGCCAATAGAACGAGATCGCACTCGACCTCGAATTCCGTTCCGGGAATTTCCTCCATTTTGCGGCGTCCTTGCGGGTCCGGGGCGCTCCATTCGAGGCGGACGCCGTGCAATTTCTTCACGTTGCCATTCTCGCCGGAGAACCCCTTGGTGAGAATGGACCAATCGCGCGCGCCGCCCTCTTCGTAGCTCGACGAGGTGCGCAGGATGACAGGCCACAACGGCCATGGCGTTTCGGGATTTTTTCCTTCGGGCGGACGGGGCAGCAGTTCGAACGATCGGACGTTTTTCGCGCCTTGACGCAGGCTGGTTCCCACGCAATCCGAACCGGTGTCGCCTCCGCCTAGCACAACCACGTTCTTGCCGCGAGCCAGGATTTCTCTTTCATGAATCATCTTGCCGGCAAGGCGCCTGTTCTGCTGCGTCAGAAATTCCAAGGCGAAATGGACTCCGCCCAATTCGCGCCCCGGAACGTCGATGTCCCTTGGCTTTGTCGAGCCGATCGTGAGCAGCGTCGCGTCGTATTGCTCCACTAGGTCCGGAGCGGCGATGTCCTTGCCGACCCACGCTCCGCATTTGAACTCGATGCCTTCGGATTTCATCTGCTCGATGCGGCGGCGGACATAGACTTTTTCGAGTTTGAAGTCCGGAATGCCGTACTGCAGCAGGCCGCCGGGCTCGTCGGATCGCTCGTACACGGTCACCCAGTGTCCGGCGCGATTCAGTTGTTGCGCGGCGGCAAGACCTGCCGGGCCCGCGCCGATGACCGCGACGCGTTTTTGCGTGCGCACTTCAGGCGGCTGCGGCTTGATCCAGCCTTCGCGCCAGCCCCGATCGCCGATCGCGTGCTCGATGAGCTTGATCGTCACCTGCGGCTCGATAATTCCGAGCACGCAGGAAGCCTCGCACGGCGCTGGACATACGCGCCCTGTGAACTCGGGAAAATTGTTGGTCGAGTGCAAAATGTCCAGTGCGGCTTCCCAGGCGTCGTCCTTGACCATGTCGTTGAAATCGGGAATCTGATTGCCCAACGGACAGCCGCTCATGCAGAACGGAACGCCGCAATTCATGCAACGGTATCCTTGATCGCGAAGTTCGCGCACGGTGAACTCGCTGTCAAATTCGTCCCAATGACGCACGCGTTCGTCGGGTAATTGCGCGGGGGGAAGCTCCCGCTTGTATGTCATGAACCCCCGCTCTTTATTCGGCCGCATTGGATTTCTCCTTCAATCGCGCAAGTTGCTGTTCTTTCAACACGCGCGCATAGTCGTTCGGCATCACGCGTACAAACTTGCCCAGCGATGTTTCCCAATTGTCCAACAGGCGCTTGGCCACGCGGCTTTCCGTATATTGGTGATGCTTTTGAATCATGTTTCGCAGTTCCGGCAGGCTCTTGTCCGAAAGCGGCTTGAGCGAGACCATCCCCGTATTGCACCGGCTTGCGAAGGAGCCGTCGTCGTCGTAGACAAAGGCGATCCCGCCGCTCATGCCCGCCGCGAAGTTGCGTCCGGTGGGACCCAGCACCACGACGCGGCCGCCGGTCATGTATTCGCACCCGTTGTCGCCCACGCCCTCAACCACGGCCCAAGCGCCGCTGTTGCGCACGGCGAAACGTTCGCCCGCCAAACCGTTGAAGTAGGCCTCGCCGCTGGTTGCGCCGTACAACGCGACGTTTCCGATGATGAGGTTGTCCGACGGGACAATTGGACATGCCTCGGGCGGGCGGACAATGATTTTGCCGCCGGAAAGCCCCTTGCCGACGTAGTCGTTGGCCTCGCCGATCAAGTTCAGCGACACGCCGCGGATGGCGAACGCGCCGAAGCTTTGCCCTGCTTGGCCTTTGCAGTCGATCCACACCAGGTCTTCGGGCAATTGGCCTGTATACATGCCCACTTTGTGGCGGCGCGTCAATTCGCTCGAGAGCATCGTGCCGACGGTGCGGTTCACGTTGCGGATGTCCACCGAGAACCGGACGGGCTCTTTGCGCTCGAATGCCGGCTTGGCCAATTCGATCAACGCATGATCAAGTGCATGCTCGATGCCGTGGTCTTGTTTTTCGCTGCAATACAGCGTCTGGCCGCGCGTCGGCTCGGCGTAATGCAACACCTTGTCTAGATTGAGTTTCTTCGCCTTCGGATGGTCCGGCAGCGGATCGTATTCGAGCATGTCGGTTCGCCCGATCATCTCGTTGACTGTCCGGAAGCCCAGTTGCGCCATGATGCCGCGCAATTCTTCCGCGATGAAGAAGAAGAAACGGACGACGTGCTCGGGCTTGCCCGCGAATTTTTTGCGGAGTTCGGGGTCTTGCGTGGCAATGCCCACCGGACACGTGTTGAGGTGGCACTTGCGCATCATGATGCAGCCCGATGCGATCAGCGGCGCGGTGGACATGCCCACTTCGTCCGCGCCCAACAGGAACGCAATTGCGACGTCGCGTCCGGTCTTGATCTGCCCGTCGGTCTGCACGCGGATGCGGCTGCGCAGGTTGTTGCGCACAAGCACTTGGTGCGCCTCGCTGAGTCCCAATTCCCACGGCAATCCCGCGTGCTTGATGCTGCTCAATGGGGAAGCGCCCGTGCCGCCGGTG
>JAKJDA010000108.1 GCA_022706165.1 Candidatus Hydrogenedentota bacterium
GTCTCGGACTGCAGCAGGCCGAACCAGGCGGAGGGAAAATTTCTCGAAACGCATGTCCACGAAACATCCGGAGGGCAAAAACCGGGACGATCCGTACGCCGAACGCGGGCGTCCCATACGGCAAAGACGATGATGGCGGCGATCGCGATGCACAACGGCCACCATCCTCGCAGAGGACGCAGCGCCCATCGACGGCCTCGAAGGGTGGAAGTCATGTTTGCGCGTTCAGTCCGCAAGGAGGAGACGCGGCGCGCATGAAAAAGCCGGGCAGATAGGGAACGGTTTCACTCGGCATTGCGGACGGATTCCTTCTCCTTTTCCCGCTGCTCTTCGACGCGACAAAGCTCGCCGGCCAATTCCGCGTTGATCTGTTCGTATTCGGCGGGCGTCGCGGCGGCGTTCATCCTATCCGCGAACGCCAGACGGAGTTCCGCCGCTTTCGCTTCGTAACGTTTGTCGAGTTCGGCGATGCGCGTTTTTTGGGCTTCGGTGAGCACCTTTCCCGGCCCGTGCTCTCTTTCAAGCCGCTCCATGGCGATTTCGTATGCGCTTTTCATCGATGGCCTGCCTCCCGGAATGGCCGCCGAACCGGCGGCGCGTCACTCTGCAAATTCGTCGTCGAGAATGGATGCGAGAAAACGCTCCAACGACACGGGATAATACCGGCTGTCGGGGGTGATAATCACGCCCGTGGTGATATCCTCCATGCGATCGAGTTCATCGAGAACGCCTGCAAGCGTTTGATCGACTCCCGTGTCGCGGTGGCGCAGTTCGAGATACTCCGATTTGCACTCGACAGGACGGCGCCGAAACCCGAGGTATCCGAACACGCGCCCCGAGATCGCCGCATCGATGTTCTCTTCGCCAAAAATATCCTTGTAGCGGGCATCCATATAGTCCGGACGAATGACGAAACGCGGCGACACATGGACCTTGCCGCGCACTTCCATCGTCGCCCCGGTTCTCTGGAAGGATTGCCCCAGGCATATGTACGGCAATTCATGATAGCCCGACACAATCCCGTACGTGGGTTTGCGGACTACCACGGTGTTCTGGAATATTTCCCGCATTTCGCCGTGACTCAACATCGAGAGGCGCCTTCATTTTCAAAACCGCATTCCGCGCGCAGATGACGCCCGCATCGATTGGCGAAGAAGGCGTCGCGCGGCGGCCTACGGTCCTGTTGGGGCTGGTATTGCGGACGTTTCACTCGATTTCGGCGAGGTTTCCGGGGAAAGAGCGCCCAAAGCAGCCTCGGCCCCGCCTTCCTGCGCCGGGGATGACCACTCCGAATCGGCATCGTCGGGGGTTTCCGGAGCCGGTTCCGCTGGAACCACGTCTTCGGGATGGGACGATTCCGGCGATTCCGTCATTTCTGGCGCGGCGACCGACTCGATATCGCCGGAGACCTCTTGTTGCGGCGACGGGGCCGAGCATGCCGCCAGTAACAGCATCGGGGCGACAGCGATGCACAAACACCATCGCACATTCATGGCCACCCCTTTCTCCGTTCTCGGCTTTCCGACTTTCATGCCCCGATGCAACCCTTTTGCTTGCCGCGCAAACGGCCATGCGCCAGTCTACCGAATTTGAGTTCCGCGAAACAACATCGCATGGGCCTTCTTCGAAGCGCTGTTGCGCATTGCGCAAAAGAATTCAAAAAATCCACTTGACGGAGGCCTTCTTCATATGCATAATTCATATGTTTGATTGAATCTCTTGTTTGGTTTGGAGGAGGAAGATGGGTAAGCCCATACGCGGTCAGGCCACAAAAGACAAGCTGCTTGAAATTGCCGGAAGCGTTTTTGCTGAAAAGGGCTATCGGGACGCGACCCATGCGGAGATTTGCAGGCGCGCGCACACCAACGCTGCGGCCATCAACTACCATTTTGGATCCAAGGAGGGCTTGTACAGGGCCGTTTTTGAGCGTCTTATCCAGAAAACGGAGGCGCTGTATCCGCTCGATGGAGGTCTCCCGGCAACAGCCGATCCCGAGGCGCGACTTCGGGCGTTCATCCAGGCGCGTCTCAACCGGATTTTCGATCCTGATAATCACGAAAAACTTCATAGGATATGCATGCTGGAGATATTTGATCCAACGGGGTTGTTGATGGAGCCGTTGAGCCGACAGCTTGCCAAAGACCGGGAACACATTGTGCGGGCGCTTCGCGAACTCCTGGGGCCTCAGGCATCTCCCGAGGATGTGACGTGGTGCGAGATGAGCATTGTCGGACAATGTTTTTTCACGGCCCAGGGGATCCGCGACGGGGTCATTCGCACCCTGTTGAATCTCAACGCGGACGACGTGAAGGGACTTACGGAGCATATCGTGGCGTTCTCTCTGGGCGGCATCGCGTCGATCCGCGAGCGGCTTCGGCGTCCTGCGGAAACGTGAGGCAGGGCAATAGGGCAGGTTGAGCCCGGCGGCGGTTGCGGAAACTAGGATTGGGAGGAGCGGTGAGATGTCAAGAAGCAGGTTCGCCTGTTGGGTTGTAGGAGGAGCCGTGTTGGCGGTCTGTGCGGCGGCGGCGCAGGGACCTGGCGGCCCAGGAGCGAGCATGCCGCCGCCGGAAGTGACGGTGGTCCTGGTGGAAACGAAATCCATGCCGATGGCCTACGAGTACCTTGGCGTGGCGGAGCCCTCCAAAACCATCGATATCCGGGCGCGGGTTCAAGGATTCGTTGAGACGCGGGATTTCGAGGAGGGATCGCTCATCGAACAGGGGGCGCAACTCTACGCGATCGACGCGGCTCCTTTTCGGGCGGACCGCGACATTGCCCGGGCGCGCGTCCATGAAGCGGAGTCGCGGCGCCGGCTTGCCGAACAGGAACTGCAGCGGGTGAAGTCCGTGTGCGAGCCCGGGGCCGTGGCTGCCGGAGATATCGACAAGAAGGAGGCGGAGCGGGCAAGCGCGGCGGCGGCTCTGGAATTGGCGCAGGCGCAACTGGCCAAGGCGGAGCTTGAACTGGGGTACACGATCGTAAAGGCCCCGTTGTCGGGCGTGGTGGGCAAATCGCTGAAAGAAGTGGGGAGTTTGGTCGACGGCAATCAGAACAGTCTGTTGACCACGCTGAAGCAAGTGGATCCGCTTTACGTGACGTTCCATATGCAGGAAAGCGACTATTTGCTTTGGCGAAACAGCGTGGATTCGCATGAGATTGTGCTGGAGGAAGGGCTGCAGGAGCCGTATCTCGAGCTTGTGCTTGTCGACGGGTCAATCTATGACCAAAAAGGCCGGATCGATTTTGAGGACAGTTCCGTCGACCGCCGTAAAGGCTCTGTGGAGATGCGCGGCGTCTTCGAAAACCCAGGGCACACGCTCAAGCCGGGACAGTTTCTCAAGGTGCGCGTGAAGGGGTGGCGGCGTCCGAATGTGCCCGTTATTCCCCAGCGCGCCGTGGGCCAGGCTGGCGACGGCAGCTATGTCTACGTGGTCGGGCCGGAGGACAAGGTCGAGCAGCGCACCATCACGATCGGTCCATGGTCCGATTCCGAGTGTGGCGTCGTCGAGGGACTGCAATCCGGCGAACGCGTGGTCGTGGAAGGACTCACCAAATTGCGGCCGGGCATTCGGGTGGTTCCCAAGGAGCCTTCGGCGCCTCCTGCCGCAACGGCCATGCCTGACGCGCCTCCCGCGCAGACGGCTCGATAGGTGCGGCCATGATATCGAGATTTTTTGTTGATAGGCCCGTTTTTGCGACGGTGGTGTCGATCATCATCACGCTATGCGGGCTGGGATCGCTGTATTATCTTCCGGTCGAGCAATCGCCGCAGATCACGCCGCCAACGGTGGTCGTGAGCGCCGTTTATCCCGGCGCTACGGCCGAGACGGTGTCGCAGGCGTTGGCAATCCCCATGGAAGAACAGTTGAGCGGCATCGAAAATCTGCTGTATTTCCAGTCTCAATGCTCGAATGACGGCAGCATGTCGATCACGTTGTCTTTCGAGGTTGGAACGGACCTCGACATCGCGGCGGTCGAGGTGCAGAACCGGCTCAAACGTGCGGAGCGCAGCCTTCCCGAGGAGGTGATCCGCCAGGGCATCTCGGTCAACAAACGATCGAGCAGCATTTTGGGCATCATTGCCCTGGTTTCGGACAATCCGAAGTACGATTCCCTCTACTTGGCGAATTACGCGAAGGCGTTCATGGTCGACCGTTTGAAGCGCGTGCCGGGCGTGGGCGATTCCGCCGTGTTCGGGAGCAAAGACTACTCGATGCGGATTTGGCTGAATCCGGACAAGCTGGCGGCGAAGGGAATGACTTTTTCGGACGTGACGTCCGCGATTCGCGAGCAGAACCAACTGTATGCCGCAGGGGAGATCGGGGGCGAGCCCAGCAAGGGGCGTGTGGACCTGACGTTCCCGGTGACGACGCGGGGCCGTCTCGAAAACGCGGCGCAGTTTGAAGACATCGTGGTCCGGGCCGAGGCGGACGGGGCGACGGTCACGATCAAGGATGTGGGCCGGGCCGAACTGGGCCAGGCGAGTTATTCGATGACGGGACGGCTGAACGGTCGTGAGACGGCCATCATGATGGTTCAGCAGCAACCCGACGCGAACGCCATGAGCGCCATGAATGGCGTGAAGGCGGCGCTCGAAGAATTGCAGGCCGGATTCCCCGAAGGGGTGAAGTGCCAGATGGCCGTGGACGTCACGAAGTTCATTCGGACGTCTGTCCGCGAGGTGATTCAGACTTTTGCCGAGGCTTTGTTGCTGGTGTTGTTGGTGGTGTTTGTGTTCTTGGGAAGTTGGCGGGCGACGATCATTCCGCTGGCGGCGGTGCCGGTGGCGATCGTGGGGACTTTCACCGGCATGCTGCTGCTGGGTTTCTCCATCAACACCTTGACGCTGTTCGGGCTGGTGCTGGCCATTGGAATCGTGGTGGATGACGCGATCGTGGTGGTGGAGAACGTCGAGCGCATCATGCACGAGGAGCATTTGCCCCCGCGCGAGGCCACGATCAAGGCCATGGACCAGGTGACCGGCCCCATCATCGCGATAGTTCTGGTGCTGTCGTCGGTCTATCTGCCGGTGGCCTTTTTGGGGGGCAGCACGGGCGTCATGTACCGGCAGTTCGGCGTGACCATCGCGCTTTCGGTGGCGATATCAGGTCTTGTCGCGCTCACGCTGAGCCCGGCGCTGTGTCGGCTGATTCTGCAGCCCAATCACAACAAGATATTTTTCTTCCGCTGGTTTGACCTCCTTTTTGGCGGTCTCACGCGAGCGTATACGCGGACCGCGCGTCTCGCGATCCGGCTGGCAGCCGTATCCATCCTTGTGTTTGCGGCGCTCATCTGGGCGACATATGGCCTGTTTCAGCGCGTTCCGAGCGGTTTCGTTCCCATGGAAGACCGCGGCGTCTTCATGGTGGCGGTGGCTTTGCCCCAGGGCGCTTCGCTCCAGCGAACAACCGAGGTCACGCGGCAGATCGAACAATTCATCATCGCGCAGCCCGAAGTGGACAGCGTTGTCTGCCTGGACGGCCAAGACATGCTCTCGGGCGGGATCGCGGCTCCCAACGGAAGCACCATGTTCGTGAGCATGAAGGATTGGTCCGAGCGTCCCGGTCCGGAGCACAGCGTGGACGCCGTTGTCGGTCGGGTGTTCGGGCGCTTCATGGGCATGAAGGAGGCGACGGTTCTTGCATTCAACCTCCCCCCCATCATGGGGATGGGGTTGCGGGCGGGTTTTGAGATGCAATTGGAGAGCCGCGGCGGGGGCGGCATTCAAGAATTGGCGGGGGTTACAGAACGGTTTGTTGGCGAATTGAACCAGGACCCGATGTTTTCGGGAGTCTCGGGCGTGTTGAGCGTGCGCAAGCCGCAGATTTTCGTCGACGTCGATCGAAGCCGGGCAAAAGCGATGGGGTTGTCGCTGTCGGAAATCTTCGATACGCTGCAGGCCTGTCTCGGCGCGCAGTACGTCAACGATTTCACGACATTGGGCCGGATGTTCCGCGTGAGATTGCAGGCGGACGCGGACTTTCGGGAGCATCCCGACGATATTCGGAAGATCCATGTGCGCACGAAGAACGGCGAGTTGGTCGAGCTTTCGGGGGTGGTGAATCTGCGAATGCAGCCGGGGCCAAACCTGGTCAGCCGTTTTAACGGCTTTCCTTCGGTGCAGATTACAGGCGCTCCGTCGGCAGGTTACAGCACGGGCCAAACCATTCAACGGATCAGGGAGATCGCGGCGGAGAAACTGCCTATCGGCTATGGCATCGATTGGAGCGGCGCCTCGTACCAGGAGGCAAGCGCTGGCAATCAGTCGGCGTACGTGATCCTTTTCGGCCTCGTTATGGTGTTCTTGGTGTTGGCGGCGCAGTACGAGAAGTGGTCGCTGCCGTTGGCGGTCCTGCTGGCGGTTCCATTCGGCGCTTTCGGGGCGATTCTGGCGGTGCACCTGCGAGGACTTGACCGGGACATCTATTTTCAGATCGGCCTCCTCACGTTGATTGGGCTGGCGGCCAAGAACGCCATTCTGATCGTCGAGTTTTGCTCCAAGCAGCGTGCGCTGGGCAAAGGCATTGTCGAAGCGGCGATCGAAGCGGCGCGGCTGCGCCTTCGCCCCATCGTGATGACCTCGCTGGCCTTCATTTTGGGCGTGCTGCCGCTGGTGATCAGCGAGGGAGCCGGCGCGGCCAGCCGTCATTCCATCGGCACGGGCGTCATGGGCGGCATGCTCGCCGCTACGTTCCTGGCCATCTTTTTCGTGCCCCTGTTTTTCGCGATCATTCAATGGATTTCCGAACGCCTCCGCTTTCGGCGGCGCGAGGAAACGCCGACTGCCGTGGAGAATGCGCCATGACTTCCAACGCCAAACGTGCCACTGCCGCCTGGGGGATGCGCTTTGGGGTGCGCGTCCGCTCCGGTTGGCGCGACGCGAAAAGATATGCGGCGCCTCGCTGCCTTTATGCCGCGTTGCTTATGGCGTCTCTGTTTTTGACGGCCGGGTGCATGACCGGCTCCGAGTGCAAACGTCCCGTGGCGGTTGTGCCCGAACAATGGTCCGTCGCGCGCGCCGACGGCGAAGCGGACGGGCCCAAGCCCGACACGGAATGGTGGAAGAGCTTCCAGGATCCCATACTGGATTCGCTGATGGCACGAGGTTTTGAAGGCAATCTCGATCTGCGCGTCATGCAGTCGCGCGTGCGCGAGGCTCGCGCCGCGCGCGGTGGTGCGGCGTCCGCGCTGTGGCCCTTCCTGAACCTTTCCGGAGGCTACGCCCGCACACAATCGCCAACGCCGCAAAATGAGCCGGGAGGCTCCTCGCTTACGGCAACGGGGTCGCTCGGGCCCACCGGATTCACGCCCACGTTCACCTTGAGAGGCGATTCTTTCACCGTGTCTCGCAGCGGCCTTGGCGAGAATGCCGTCACGAACCTCACCGTCACCACCGCCGGCCAAAGCGGCATCGACCGCCAGAGCGACCTGTTCCGGGCCGGGTTTGACGCCCGGTGGGAGTTGGACCTGTTTGGAGGGACCCGGCGCTCCATCGAAGCGGCAGAGGCCGATGTGCAAGCCGTCCGGGAGCGGCTGCGCGCCTCCGCCCTTTCGCTGGCCGCCGAGATTGCGGCGAATTACATTGAGCTTCGCGCCGCCCAAAACCGCCTGGATGTGACGCAGCGAACTCTTGAAGCGCTGGCCAGGATGGAAACCATCATGCAGGACCGCTTTCAGGCCGGCCTCACCAGCGAGTTGGACGTCGTGACGGCCCATGCGCATTGGGCTTCCACGCAGGCCCAGTTGCCGGTTTTTCATACGCAGATCACGGCGGCGATCCATCGTCTGGCGCTGCTATTGGGCCATGAGCCCGGCGCCCTGAAAACGGAGTTATCCATCCCCGCGCCCCTGCCTACGGCGCCCGACGCCGTTCCGATCGGGCTTCCCTCGGACCTCCTTCGCCGGCGTCCCGATATTCGTCAGGCCGAACGTCAAGTCGTCGCCGCCACGGCGCGCGTGGGCGTCGCTATGGCCGAACTCTTCCCGAAATTCACGCTTACGGCAGGGTTGTCGGGCCAGAGTGCGACCCTTGGCTCCCTCGCAAGCGGCGCAAACCGAATGTGGTCCTTCGGTCCCGGCATCAGTTGGCCAATTTTTCGGGGCGGTGAAATCCGGGCGAACATCGAGACGCAGAACGCACGGCAAGAACAGGCGGCTATCGTTTACGAGCAAACCATTCTTGCCGCGCTGGGAGACGTCGAAAACAGCCTTGCCGCTTTTGCGAACGAGCAAACCCGGATCGATTCGCTCCGTGCCTCCGTTGAAACGCACGAGCGAGCCTTTCGCATCGCGAACGAGCGCTATCTTCACGGTTTGGAAGGGTATCTCAGCGTGCTTCAGGCGCAGCAGAACCTGTACGCGGCGCAGGATCAGCTTATTCAGAGCCAGGGCTTCGCGCTGACTGACCTGGTGTCGCTGTACAAATCGCTGGGCGGCGGCTGGGAAAAAGCCGTCCCGGAGCCTGAATAGAGGAACCATAACGCGGAGGCGGACAAGGTCGCGGTTCAGTCGTCCCCAAATTCGATCATCGCCTTCACGACGCCGTCGCGTCGTTCGCTCACTAGGTCAAACGCCTCCGGGGTCTGCGAAAAAGGAAACCGGTGCGTAATCATGGCGGAGGCGTCGCGCCCCGCCG
>JAKJDA010000109.1:0-1532 GCA_022706165.1 Candidatus Hydrogenedentota bacterium
CGCTTATGACAATGCGGGCAATGAATCGCTGGCGGCGAGTTCCGGCAACGTCGTGGCTGTTGACAATACGCCGCCGACGGCTTCTGTTTCGGCTCCATCTCCGGCGTTGACGCGGCAGGGTCCGATCTCGTACACGGTGACGTACGGCGGTGCGACCGACATCGCCCTTACCGCTTCCCATGTTTCGCTGACGCGCACGGGCACGGCTTCGGGCGTGGCGTCGGTTCAGGGCAGCGGCGCTTCTTCGCGCACCGTGGTCATTTCGGACGTGACGGGTGACGGAGCGTTGGGGGTGTCCTTGGCGCCCGGAACGGCCGTGGACGATTTTGGCAATGAAGCGCCTGCGTTCAGCGGCAGTTCGGCGATCGTGGACAATACCAAGCCGGTGATTTCCTTGATGGGCAGCCCGACGATCGAGCACGAATGGTCGCTCGATTACGTGGATGCGGGCGCGACGGCTTCCGACAGCCGGGAAGGCAACATCACGAACCGTGTTGTCACGAACAATCCGGTGAATCCGAACATGTTGGGCGATTACGTCGTCACCTACAACGTGACGGATCAGGCCGGCAACGCGGCGACGCAGGCATCGCGATCGGTCAAGGTCGTGAAGCACACGTTTGAAAACGACATCACCAATTATTACGGCGGATCGGTGTATCGCGATTTCATTCGCGTCACCATTCGTCCGGGCGTGCTGACGTCCACCTTTATCACGCATGTGGTGCTGGACCGGGCCATGCGGTTCAACGTGCCCGCGCCGTATCGGATTCCGGACGGCGTGTGCTATTCGGTGGAGCCGAAGGCCACATCGGTGTCGTCGGGTTACATTGGTCCGGTGCAGATTTGGTACAAGGACGACAATGACGATGGCTATATCGATGGGACTCGCATCCCGGAGACTTCGCTGGTGATGTTCCGCGTCAACGGCGAGACGGGCGTGGTGGAGAACTTGGGCGGCGTGCTCTTCGCCAGCTCGAATTCGCTCATTGTCAACACCGAAGTGTGGGGTTTCTTTGCCTTGGCGGGCATCGATGAGTTGGCCTCGAATCCGACTCTGGACACCGACGGGGACGGGATTCCCGACATGACGGAGGACGCCAACAGCAACGGCATGTGGGACCATGTGGATACGGCGTTCCCGATGCGGTGGCCGTATCCGGGCAACGAGACGGATTGGCAGAATTGGGATACCGATGGCGATGGCGTGGCCGATGGCGTCGAGGTGGCGCTGGGCACCAACCCGCTCGATCCCGACAGTCCCCCGAGCACCGGCGGACAGATAGGCGTGCCCGTGAGCGCGCCTCTCGCGCTGGCGCTGCTGACCTTTGGAATCGTCATGACTGGCGCGCACGTCTTGAAGCGCCGCCGCGCAAACCCGTAGCCCTTCGAAACGCGGGCCGTCCGGATTGTTCCGGGCGGCCCGCATACACGAACCGATCCTTCCAGTGGGGACGTCCGTCTCCACAACCTCCCGCGCAAATTCTGGGATGCTCCATGGACATTGTGGTATATTCGCGCCGTTCCATACT
>JAKJDA010000109.1:1622-5641 GCA_022706165.1 Candidatus Hydrogenedentota bacterium
TCAGGGGGAGTATCATGTCCAGCGGTTCCTATGATCACGCACGCATCGAAAAAAGATGGCAGGTTTACTGGCTGAAAAACAAGACCTTCCAGTCAAAAATCGACGTCGGCAAACCCAAATACTATGTCCTTGACATGTTCCCGTATCCCAGCGGCGATGGGCTTCACGTGGGCCATCCGGAAGGGTATACCGCTACCGATATCATCGCGCGGTACAAGCGGATGCGCGGGTTCAACGTGCTACATCCCATGGGTTGGGATGCGTTCGGGCTGCCGGCGGAACGCCACGCCATGCGCACCGGCGAGCATCCGTCCATTATCACAAAGCGAAACTGCGAGACCTTCCGGCGTCAGATTCAGTCGCTGGGCCTGTCTTACGACTGGGACCGCGAAATCGATACGACCGACCCGAAGTACTACAAATGGACGCAGTGGATTTTCCAGGTCCTGTTCGATCGCGGGTTGGCGTATCAGACGGAAGCGGCGGTGAATTGGTGTCCTGCGTTGGGCACGGTGTTGGCCAACGAAGAGGTCAAGGACGGCAAGTACGTCGAGACCGGCGACCCCGTCGAAAAGCGCATGATGAAGCAGTGGATGCTGCGGATCACGGCATACGCCGAACGCCTGCTGGAAGACCTCGACGGCCTGGATTGGCCCGAAGGCATCAAGGCGATGCAGCGCGAATGGATCGGTCGCAGCGAAGGCGCGGACGTCGTGTTTCGCGTGGCGAACTCGGACAAGGAATTCACGATCTTCACGACGCGCCCGGACACGTTGTTCGGCGCGACCTATTGCGTGCTCGCGCCCGAACATGCGCTGACGCTGGCCATTGCGACGCCCGAGCAACGCGGCGCGGTCGATGCCTATATCGAGGCCGCGAAGAAGCGCAGCGCACAAGACCGCATGAAGGACGAAAAAACCAAGACCGGCGTCTTCACCGGCGCGTATGCAGTCAATCCCGTCAACGGCAAAGAGATTCCGATCTGGATCGCCGACTATGTCCTGGCGGATTACGGCTATGGCGCGATCATGGCCGTGCCGGGACATGATACCCGCGACTATGAATTCGCCACTCAGTTCGGCCTGCCGATCATTGAAGTCGTGCAGGGTGGCGACGTGACGAAGGAGGCGTATACCGGCGACGGCGTGTTGGTGAACTCGCCGTTAATCGACGGCCTTCCAGTTCCCGAGGGTAAAAAGAAGATCACGAAATGGATTGAGGACCAAAGCATCGGAAAGGGCACGGTGAATTATCGCCTGCGCGATTGGCTGTTCTCGCGGCAGCGCTATTGGGGCGAGCCGTTCCCGTTGGTGACGTTGGAGGACGGCACGGTGCGCGCGGTGCCGATGACCGATCTGCCGGTGGTGTTGCCAGAGCTTGATGAATACAAACCGACCGCCGATGGTCAGCCGCCGCTGGCGCGTGCGACGGAGTGGGTCGATACCGTCGACCCGGCGATCGGCAAGCCCGCCAAGCGCGAGACCAACACCATGCCGCAGTGGGCGGGGTCGTGCTGGTACTACCTGCGTTACTGTGACCCGTGCAACGCGAGCGCGGCGTGGTCGAGGGAAGCGGAGTCCTACTGGATGCCCGTCGACCTCTACATCGGCGGCGCGGAACATGCCGTGCTGCACCTGCTGTACGCGCGGTTCTGGCACAAGGTGCTGTTCGACGCGGGGCACGTGTCGACGAAGGAGCCTTTCCAAAAACTGTTCAACCAGGGCATGATCCTGGCCTACTCGTACCGCGACGCAAACGGCAAGTACTACTATCCCGACAAAGCCGAGAAGCGTGGCGACGCGGCATTCGTGAAGGGCACGGACACCCCGCTCCACGTGCAGATCGAGAAGATGAGCAAGTCGCGCTACAACGTCGTCAACCCCGACACGGTCGTCGCGGAACTGGGTGCGGATTCGTTGCGGTTGTATGAGATGTTCATGGGCCCGCTCGACCGTGAGAAGCCGTGGACCGACGAAGGCGTGCATGGCGTGCATCGTTTCCTCAAGCGCGCGTGGGCGATGATCATCGGCGAGGACGGCGCGTTGCATTCGCGTATCGTCGACGCCGATGGCGACGCGGGCGTGCGCAAAGTGCTGCACAAAACAATCAAACAAGTGACCGCCGACATCGAATCGATGCAATTCAACACGGCCATTTCACGGTTGATGGAGTTTGTCAATGCAGGCACCAAGGCCGAGCGCGTGGCCAAGTCGGACGTCGAGCTATTCGTGCTGATTCTAGCGCCGTTCGCGCCGCACATCGCCGAGGAGGTCTGGGAGCGCTTGGGCCATACGACAACGTTAGCGTATGAACCCTGGCCAAGCCACGACGAATCGCTGCTCGTCGAGGACACGATTGAAATCCCCGTGCAAGTGAACGGCAAAGTGCGCGCGGTCCTCGCGGTGGCGGTCAATGCCGACAAGGACACGATCCTCACCATGGCAAAAGACGCCCCCAATATTCGGCAATACACCGACGGCAGGCAAATCGTGAAAGAAGTATTTGTCCCTGGAAAACTGGTGAGTTTGGTCGTCAAATAGTCGATGACCACTTCAACACACAACCGCGGAGCAGCAGAACACCCATGCGTCCTGTGCTGATGTTTGATTACGACGGCGTAATTGTCGATTCGCTCGACTACTTTCTGGACAGTTTCCTGGAAGCGTGTCACGAGCATGGTTTCCATCAGATGGATAGCCGCGAGGCATTTCTGACGATTTTCGACACCAACATGTACACAGGGATGGTGGCGGCGGGCATCCCCGAAGACCAGGTGTATCCCGTGCTGATTTCCATGGGGAAGAAACTCGAAGGCCGGAACCGAAACGGCCTTTTTTTTCCATTGATGGCGGACACGATGAACCAGTTGGCACAATCGTGTCGCGTGATCGTGATCACCTCGAACCTCACCCCAATCGTCGCGGAATCATTGCATGTGAACGGCGTGCACTGCGCGGAGGCCGTGCTGGGGTCCGATATCGAACCGAGCAAGGTCAAGAAGATCCGATCCGTAATCGGCGACGCGAACGAAAGCCCTTGCTACTACATCGGCGACACCGTCGGGGATATGGTCGAAGGACGCGAAGGCGGCGCCAAAACCGTCGCGGTCGCATGGGGATGGCACAGCGCGGAACGATTGCGCACGGCTGCGCCCGATCACATGGTCCATTCCCCGGAAGAATTAGCGGCCCTGTTCAGACCGATCGCCGCGTTGCCGCCAACATAGACCTTCGCAGACGATCGGAGAGACGCTCCCCATCGGAGTCCATACGCAACCGTGAAGATGCCGATTCAAGACGCCGCACGGCCGGACAGCGCGCGGGCCCCGTCGCCTGCCGCGACAAGGGCCCGTTCCTTTCGAGCGGCCTTGCTCGTTGCAGGCGGCATTTGCGCAAGTGCATGGTTCTTTTCCTTCTCGTTTCTCTCATTTCTTCACGTCAAGGAAGCCGCGCTGTATGGAGCGATGACTTCAAGCGCCCTGTTGCTCTGTTTTGAACCTGCCGCCATTCGCCCCGCATTGACGTTCTTCTTCCCGCTCTGGCTGCTGATCGCGTTGGCTTCGGTCGTTCATCTCGGCGCGCATCCCGCCCAAGTCGCATCGGACGCCGTCATCCAGACAGTGCGATGGGCGTTGCTGCTCTTGGCGCCGGCGATATGGTTCGATTTGTTGCAAGAAAGCCGATGGCGGCGCACACTGCGATCGAGCATTGTCATCTCTGCATGCGGGGTCGGCTTGATGGCCGTCGCGCAATACTTCGGCCTCGCTCCTTGGGCTTTTCCCGAATTCCCAGGCGTCACGCAGCGCATCTATTCCGTTTTCGGCAACCAAGACCTTCTGGGAGGATACATGGCCCTGTCATTGCCGATGTGCGTCTTTATCATGCTGCGCCATCGCCGCCTGCCCGCGCTGTGGATGACATGCTTCACGCTCATGCTAGTCGTCTTGCTTTTGTCCGGTTCCCGCAGCGCATGGCTCGCGGCGGCGGTCGGACTGGCCACGATGACCCCCTATCGGCGGC
>JAKJDA010000109.1:5651-8628 GCA_022706165.1 Candidatus Hydrogenedentota bacterium
GGCCATGACGACGGCAGCCCTGTGCCTCTCGTTCGCCCCTGCAACCACCATCGGGCGCGCGTGGAACTCCTTCGCGGCGGACGATGTAGGGGGGCGCGCACGGCTGTGGTTCTGGGACGGATCGTTAAGGATGATTGCGGACCATCCCCTCGTCGGCATCGGACCGGGAAACTACCCTTACTGGTCGCCGTGGTATCTAGGCAAGGCGCTCGATGCGATTGGCGGCGAGCGACACTACCACAACCAACTCCTCACCGAGCACCCACACTCTGATCCGCTGAACATCCTTGCCGAGACGGGCCTCGCCGGCGCGGCATGCGCCCTGTGGATGCTGTGGCGCGTGTTGCGATTGCGGGGACCGGAATACGGAGGGATCGCCGCGTTGCTGACCTTTTCGCTTTTCAACAACGTCGCGGCCAGTCCGCCGCACGCCTTCGCGGGTCTGTTGTTCTGCGGCATGCTCGCCGCGCGGGATCCGCATTGGCGCGAAACCTTCCAGAAGTCTTCCCTCACGCGAAGCGTCGCCCTTTCCACGGCGGCATTATGTGTTGGTTTGAGCGTTTTCTGGGCATGGGCGGTCTTAATGCCGAGTTACGCGCTCCGCACGGCGTTCAATGTCCATGTGGAAACCGGCAAGGCGCCTCTCGATGAATACGCGCGCATCGCCGCACACCCGTGGCCGAATGCCTCCGCACACGAGCATTATGGCATGGCGCTCTTCGATGACGAAAATTATGAAGCCGCCGACCGCGCGTTTTTGTTGGCATTGCGCGGGCTCGACACGGGCCGCGTCCATTTTTTGCGCGGCGCGTCGCTGCTAAAGCTGGAACGCATAGAGGAAGCGCGGCAGGAATTCGAAGAAACCGTTTGGCGGTGGCCTAGTTTCGAAGGGGGATGGAAGGGGGTATGGCGCACATCCCCGCCGGAAAATCGGGCGGCGCTATCGGCCCGCACCGCGCGCTGGGGATTCCAAATCGGCGTCGGCGAGACCGGCGGGACGGGGAACCCCAAAAACCGGCGCTAGAACGCCCAATGCCCGCACCGACATGGTGGTCTCCGGCTTGCTTTTCGCCTCCAACACATACGCCTGCCCCGGCTCCACCTCAAGCATGAAAAAATACGGCGTTCCCTTGATCAACTCGGTGCGGAGAGAATCACGCCCCCGCAACAGCTTCGCCATGGATGAATCCGTAACGGGATCGGAGACGATCTCGATCGTCACGCGACTTGCCAGCGTATCCAACCAGCGAGATCCGGTGCTTTGCCAGGAAACCTCCACCTCCCAAGGGGTTTTCTGCTGGGATGGTCCCGCATGCACGCCTGCCGGGAGCGATGCCTCCCGAGACACTGCATACCGTGAAATCGCCATGTATTCGGTGATGGGGGCGGGCCCGGCATATGCGATGACCGAAGCGATGGCGATGACCGCCATCATGGCGCTCTGGACTGCCCAAATCCCAATGCCCCGGATCCAATCGACGCCAAACGATATAGCGATGACACCCGCCGCCGCCAAAAATGGGGCGGGCAATAGCACAAGCAACAACGTGACCGGCGCCCACGCGATCAGGTAGGTCAGGGATGTCAACAAAAGCGCCGCGCCGCTGAGCTTTCCAAACGGCGCCATGGGAGCTCGCGCGACCTTGAAGCCCGCGCCAAAAGCGAGAATCCACCCAACAAACAAAATGCCTGCAAACGCAAGACGCGGCACGAGAAGCTCTCGCCGCAAAAGCGCATCAACCGTCAATGACAACGGGGCAAGAAGAGGACCATCCGAAACATGGGCAAACTCTCGCAACGTCACATATACTCCGCCGGAAACGAATGCCACCGTAGCAACCCCCAGCGCCAGCGTCCCCAGCCATGCGGCGGACCCTTTCTCCTCATTCTCGCGGACCACGACCGGGGTCGGCGTTCCCGGACGCACGAGCGCCGCGTGACAGTTCCAACAACGATCGAAATCAACGCTATTGGGCGTGCCGCAATGCGAACAAACGGTCCGGGAGGTCAAGTCCATATCCAGCGACGCTTCGCCGCCGGAAGCCGCCGCCGCTCCCTTCCCATGAGAGCGTAAACGAGCCAAGGCTTTTTCGGCTGCGGAATGGCCGGGCTTCAAGGCGGCAATCTTGGTCCATTCTGCGATAGCCAAGTCGACCTTGCCCGATACTTCATACATGCGCGCCAACTGCTCGTGGAGTCCGACTTCGTCGGGCCAGGTTGCGATGGCTCCGGTCAACTCTTCAATGGCTTCTGGGTAATGCCCGAGCCGGTAGTGCGTGGCGGCGAGATAACGGCGCACATTCAACTTGGGGCGCCATTCCTTTTTGACGACGAGAAGGTGTTCCAGGGCTCGTTTGTATTCCCACGCCATGTACAGCTTCTTGGCTAAACGCCATCGCTGCGCATGGTCATTAGGATGCTCTTCGATATAGAGCTCCAACGCGCCCAAGTCGTCTTTTTCGGACTCCGCGTCCTCGGCTTCGTCTCGAAAATCCCCAAAATCCTCTTCTGCGCTGTCCATAAAAGGCCTCTCATTGTGCAGGATTTAGTGAGCGCCCCCGGGTGCTGTTCCCCTCTATTTGCGCCGCCGAGACTTCCTCTGGGTCATACGGCGCCGGAGCTCCCGTTTTTGCAGCGTCAGGTTGACGGCCCACGCGATGAAGCCGCTCAACACCGCGGCAAACACGACGCCCATCAGCACCTTGACGGAAACCGGGGCGCGCTCAACGGAAACCAGCCACCCGATCCACGTACACGGGGCCAACAACAAAACAAACACTATGGCCCAAAAACGCCATCCCGCCGTTGTAACGGTCTTCTCCTTCTGCGGCAACGTCATCTCATAGTCCCTCGATTCGGTTTTCGTCTTGCGGCGCTTCTTGCGGCAAAACAATCCGGAATAGCGCCCCGCCTTCCGGAGCGCGCGACACCGTAATTTGGCCGCCATGTTCCGCCACGGTTTTCTGCGTCACCGCCA
>JAKJDA010000010.1 GCA_022706165.1 Candidatus Hydrogenedentota bacterium
GGCGAGCAGCATGTCCATCATTTCGTCGGCGTTATCTGCGGCTTCTATCGTTAATTGCACCAAGCGGCGCGTGTCGGGGTTCATCACCGTTTCGCGCAACTGCATCGGGTTCATTTCGCCCAAACCTTTGTAGCGCTGCACGTCGATCCCCTTGCGCGCGCTTTCTATCAGGTAATTTCGCAATTCAAGAACGTCTTCGGTTTCGAACTCGACGTCGCCGGCGCTGTTGAGCACGTGGAATGGCGGCAAGCCAAGCGCGGCGATAGGTTCGTCCTGTTTGGGAAGTTGGGTGAATTCGTGGCTTTTGAAAAAGGCAATATCGATTTGGCCGTCGCGACGTCGCGGAGGCTTTCCATTTCCGTTTCCGTTTTCCAGAAGTTCGGCCTGCGTCTCGGCGGTATTGATGATCTCCGCCCCATCGCCCAACAGGTCCGCTAGTTCGGCGGGGTTCAATGTGCCCGGTTCGATCTGCTTTTCGCGCGGCAACCGAAGGGATTTTAGGACGGCCTCGCGGCTAACGCCATAGATGCGCTGCAGGCGCGAGAGCATCCGTTCGCGTTCCTGAGCGGCGCGCACGGCGCGGATGATCGTCTTGTCGGTCACCTTGCCGCGTTGGTCCTCGTTGCCGTCGCTCGAGGTCACCCTCATCGCGTCCAGCACGGTCTCGAACATGAACCGTTCCATCTCGTCTTCGGTGCTGAGGTAACGCGCCTTCTTGCCTTTCTTGACCAGGAACAACGGCGGCTGCGCGATGTACAAGTGCCCTTTCCGAATGAGGTCGGGCATCTGTCGGAAGAAGAACGTCAGCAACAGCGTGCGAATGTGTGCGCCGTCCACGTCGGCATCGGTCATGATAATGACCTTGTGATAGCGCAGGTTCTCGATCTTGACTTCGTCCTGGCCGAAACCGATGCCCAGCGCGGTGATCATCGCGCGGATTTCCTCGTTTTTGAGCATGCGATCGGCGCGGGCTTTCTCGACGTTCAGAATCTTGCCGCGCAACGGGAGGATGGCCTGGTAGCGCCGGTCGCGGCCTTGCTTGGCCGAACCGCCGGCGCTGTCGCCCTCGACGAGGTACAACTCGCACAGGGCCGGATCTTTCTCCGAGCAATCCGCCAATTTACCTGGCAGCGACATCGTGTCCAACGCGCTCTTGCGGCGCGTCATGTCGCGGGCTCTACGCGCGGCCTCACGTGCACGTGCCGCTTCGGCGGCCTTCTGGATGATACGATTCGCGGTCGAGGGATTTTCCTCGAAATGAGTGGTCAATCCCTCATACACCAGCGAGTTGACGATACCCTGCACCTCGCTGTTGCCCAGCTTCATTTTCGTCTGGCCTTCAAACTGCGGCTGGGGGATGCGCACCGACACGATGGCCGTCAGACCTTCGCGCGTGTCATCGCCCGAGATCGAGACGTCGCCCTTCTTGCCGCTATTCTTCTTGGCCCAGTCGTTGAGCGCCTTGGTGAGTGCAGCCTTGAACCCGCTCAGGTGCGTGCCACCTTCGTGGGTATTGATGTTGTTCGCGAAGGTCGAGATGGTCTCGGAGTAGGACGTCGTGTATTGCAACGCGACCTCGCATTCTACCATGTCTTTTTTCGCTTCGAGATAAATCGGCTTGCGGTGCAGCGTCTCGCGGTTACGATTCAGATAGGTGACAAACTCGCTGATACCGCCTTTGTATTGCAGGACAATCGCTTCGTCGTCGGTGCGTTCGTCCTCGAAGACAATCTTCACGTCCTTATTCAAGAACGCCAGCTCGCGCAAACGCGTCAACAAGGTCTCCGCATTAAACTTGGTGTCTTCAAAAATCTCCGGATCGGGGCGGAATGTAGTACGGTTACCGGTTTTGTTTGTGCGTTCACGCTTTTCCAACGGTCCTTCGGGCTTGCCACGCCTGAAGCTCATGAAATGCGCGTAGCCATCGCGCCTTGATTCAACTTCGCAGTATTCGGACAAGGCATTCACGCAGGAAACACCCACGCCGTGCAGACCGCCAGAGACCTTATAAGACGAACCATCGAATTTGCCACCGGCATGCAGCACGGTCATCGCGACCTCGAGTCCGCTCTTGCCGCGCATCTTCGGGTCGGGGTGTTTATCGACAGGGATACCGCGCCCATCGTCGACAACCGAGACACTGTCGTCGATGTGAACCGTGACCTGAATCTTGCTGCAGTAACCGGCGAGGGCTTCGTCGATACTGTTGTCAACCACCTCATATACTAAGTGATGCAACCCGCGCGTACTCGTGTCGCCGATGTACATCGCGGGACGCTTCCGGACAGCCTCCAATCCTTCGAGGACTTGAATACTGCCGGCATCATAAGTCTTTTGGGGCATTACAGTTACCTCAGCTAAGCTCTACCGTGCGTTGCGCCTGGTTTTGGGAACAGCGGAGTATATCAAATTCGGAAGGCAAATACAACGTCGGCCCTGGAGGGAATCGCAATATTTTGGGGCATCTAAATCATTTGTCCACTTTATCTTGTGCAGGATTGGGGTCTTCCGAGGCCAGCCCAATAAAGATATCGGAGATCAATTCGTGGCCCGCCATCAGGTTCACCTTTTTGAGAAGATCCCATTTTACGTAGCCGTACCGATGCACCCAGACCGGGCTGTTGGCATGGATATGCAGCGTCCCTTTTTTGACCGTATACGGATGCCCGTGCGGCGCCAATTTCGGCCCGGCGATTTCCGTCCAGCGCTCCCAGATTTGCGCCAGTTCGAGTTGCTTGCCCAGCGGGGTCGTCTTCTTGAGACCCGCGATGATGTCGCCAATGCCGACGGGATCATTTTTTCTATTTCTTTTCAAGGCGTCCACCCTGAATGAAGAAATTCGCGCACGGCACGCCAAACATCGAGTCCAAGCGTTCGAGGTCGGTCGTGGTCAACAGGCACTGCGCCTCGCGCGGAATCGCCTCGACCAGCCGTTTGCACCGTTTTAGATCGAGTTCCGACAACACGTCGTCGAGCATCAGGACAGGATACTCGCCGACGCGATCCTTGACCAGTTCGAGTTCCGCCAATTTCAGCGCCAAGGCCGCCGTGCGCTGTTGCCCTTGCGATGCGAACTGCCGTGCGGCGCGCCCCCCCGCCAACAAGACGATCTCGTCGCGATGCGGCCCGCGCGTCGTCACGCGATTGCGCAAGTCACTCTCGCGCGCTTCATTGAGCACCTCGATGATGGGCGAATCCAGCGGGATGTCCGGCTGATACCGCACCTCAAGGTCTTCCGTCTCCGCGATACGCCGATACGCCTTCGCCGCGAACGCGCTGAGTTCGCGCACGAACGCCATGCGCTCGTGGATCAACACCTCGCCATGCGACGCGAGTTGATCGTCCCACACATCGACCAAGGCCGGATCGGGTTTGAACGCGCGCAAGAGCTCGTTGCGCTGTTTCAAGACCTGCCGATACTGCTGGAGAGCAAAGAGGTAACCGGGACTAAGCTGCGACAACTCCATATCGAGAAATCGTCGCCGGTTCGACGCCGACCCACGCACCAGCGCCGCGTCCTCCGGCGAGAAGAACACGACATTCACCTTGCCGAGGATATCACTCGTGCGCGGTTGCGAGACGCCGTTGACCCTGAAGCGTTTGACGCCCTTGAACCAGTTCGCCTCCGTGACCACCTCGCGGTCGCAGCGCTGCACCCGGCACCGGAGTTGGAAGCCCACGTCCGAATCCCGCACCAATTCCGCTTCGATATTCGTGCGATGACTCTTCGACGTCGCCAAAAACAGCAACGCCTCCAGGAGCGACGTCTTCCCCTGGGCATTATGCCCCCGAATGACATTCAATCCTGGAGTAGGCTGGAAATCAATCCCCGTCAGGCTCCGAAATCCTGACGCCTGTAGCGCAACCAGATGCATGCGCGCATTGTAGCATTCAGACAGGGACAGCAGGAAGGCAGCCGAAAAGACTTTATGTAACTCTTTCAGGTACGGTATCGAGAGGTCAGTCCCTGCCAGGGTCGCCTCGTTGCCCCCAGACACAAACGATTGATCGGAGTGTGTAAATGAGGATACGATCCGGACGAATTCATGAGGCGGAAGGCGTTTATCGAGTCGGGTCAGGGAGAGATGACATGAACGTAGCGGTGATTGGTTGCGGAGGAATGGGAACGATGCACGCCCACATCGTCCGGGCGATCGGCTTGAACGTCGTGGTGTGCGCGGATACGGCTGCGGCCAAGGCCGAGGCGCTGGCCACGACATTTGGCGCGGACGCGACCACGAACGGCATCGAGGCGGCGGCGCGGAAAGACGTGGACATCGTCGCGGTGTGCACGTCGACGCCCAACCATTTTCCGTTCGTGGCGGCCGCGGCGCAGGCGGGGAAAAACATTTTCTGCGAGAAGCCGTTTTGCCGGACGATCGCCGAGTGCAAGGAAGCCATCGCGGCGGCCAAGAAGGCGAAAATCAAGCTGTTTGTCGGACACGTCGTTCGCTATTTCCAGGAGTTCGAGGCCATTCGCGAGAAGGTCCAGGCGGGCGTGATTGGCAAGCCCGGTTTTGTGAAAACCTATCGCGGCGGCATTTTTCCGCTGGGCGAGAAGGCCTGGTTCCACGACTATGCGCAGAGCGGCGGGGTCACCATGGACACGATTATCCATGATTTCGATTGGATTCGGTATGTCTTCGGCGAACCCGATCGCGTCTTCTGCCAAGCCATTCAACGCAGCGAGCCGGAAAAGCTGGACTATAGCCTGGCGACCTTCCGCATGAAAAACGGCATCATTGCGAATGTGGTGGGCACATGGGCGCATCCCGGCGGTTTTCGCGTGCGTGCGGAGGTCTGCGGCGAGAAGGGCATGGTGTCGTTCGACAGCAACGAGGCTCCGATCTCGACGATGATGCGCGCGAAACCGGGCGAGGGGGCAACGATGATCGTGCCGGAAAGTCCGGTGGACGTCAGCCCCTATGAACTCGAGTGGCGCGATTTCATTGGCTGGATCGAAGGGAAGAACACGCCGCGCGTGACGCCGGAAGACGGAATGGCGGCGGTGAAAATGGCTCTGGGCGCACTGGAATCGGCGAAGACGGGCAAGGTGGTGAAACTATGATCATGACAGACATTCCCGCGATGAAAATCGGCATCATGAGCTTTGCGCATATGCATGCGTGGTCGTATGCGCACGCGCTGAAGGGCATGACCGATGTCGCGTTGACCGCGATCTGGGACGACAACGCCAAACGTGGCCGCGCGATGGCGGAGCAGTTGGGCGTGCCGTTCGTGAAGGACATGAACAAGTTTCTCGCGATGGACACGCAGGGCGTGATCGTCACGTCGGAAAACGTCAACCATCGCGCGATGGTCGAGGCCGCCGCAAAAGCAGGCAAGTGGGTGCTGTGCGAGAAACCCTTGGCGACGACCGTAGCCGACGCAAAAGCCATGATAGCCGCGTGTCGCAAGGCAAAGGTTGGTTTGGGCACGGCGTTCCCCTGCCGCTACATCCCGGCGATCAAGGCCGTGCGCGCGCAAACGGCCTCTGGGGCGCTGGGCGATATCTACGCGATGTCCTGCACGAACCATGGCCAGTTCCCGGGCGGCTGGTTCGCGAAGACCGATCTTTCCGGCGGCGGCGCGGTGATGGACCACACGGTGCATGTGATCGACTTGGTTCGTTGGATGACCGGCAAGGAGTTCACGAAGGTCTATTGCGAGTGCGGCAACGTCATCCACAAGGGCATCGGCACAGACGACACGGGAAGCCTGCACCTCGAGATGGAAGGCGGCATCATCGTCTCCCACATCGCGAGTTGGAACCGCGCGCGCACTTTTCCGATCTGGGGCGATGTAACCCTCGAGATCGTCGCCGAAAAAGGGGTCGTGGCGGTGGATGCGTTTAATCAGAAAATTGGCGTTTACAGCGACGATGTCGGCAAGGGTTTCTGGGCATACTGGGGCGGCGACAGCGATCAAGGCCTGGTGCGCGATTTTGTTGACGCGGTGCGAGAACGGCGAGATCCCGCCATCACCGGCGAGGACGGCTTGCGCGCCGTCGAGGTGACGGTCGCTGCGTATGCATCCGCCCGATCAGGTAAAATGGTGGCGGTTAATTCGGCGTGTCGGTAGCCAAAGCGCCATCCCAGACAGGAGAGTCCAAAGCCAGGAGGCGAAGGGTATGCACTACCAATTCACAGGCGTTTTCAGGCAGGTCGGCTCGGTGTGGGTGGGCACGGTGGAAGAAATGCCCCATGTGACATGCCAGGCTGCGTCCCTCGAGGAAACGCGCGAGATGCTGAAGGGCGCCATTCGGGAAACGGTGCGCGGCAATCGCACAGAACTCCTGCGGCAGATTGGATCGACTAGTGTGATCCGGGAAAACTTTGAACTGTCCGTGTAATGGGCGACGCGGCTGTGCGCGTTTTTTGCTGAACGGTGAAATAGCCATAGAGGTGACAGCATGCTTGCGAAATGGATAACCGCGGTGGCGTTGGGTCTCGTGTTGAGCGCGGCGAGCGTTTTGCTTTCCGGTTGCGGGGGCGATGGCGATGTGTGGAGCAAAAGCGACATCGTCGGCGTGGACCAGCCGTCCGGAGATAGCAGCGGGGGCGGGAGCGGAGGAGGAGGCGGAGGCACGCCTTCCACGCCGGATACGCGATTCAGCGGGCGTTGGGCCTCCAGCTATGGCGATGATATCGTGAATATTTCCGCGGCGACCGGGAAAAATCAGTATGTCACGCGCCTGACGCTTACGCAGAGCGGCACAACCATTTCCGGTTCGGGCCGCGTGGTGCGCATATTCAGCGTGGGCGGAACTGCCTACGATACGGAGCCAAAGACTTTCACCGTCACGGGAACGGCTTCTGGGGACGACGCCACGCTGGTCTTCCGCTCGGGCTTGTCCGGCCCCTTCGACTTCGAGCCGACCTGGCATCTGCGCCGCGCAGGCAGTCAGATTGTAGGCATGTATGCCGCAGTCGACGCTCAGGGGGAGATCGTGCGGTCGGGAGTGGCGCGGTGGTATGGCATCGTCAACGCAGCGCTGGACGATTCCTGGGTGGCCGCCTTCACGGACTCGATCCCCGGAGGTCCGCCCAACAAGAAAGATCGGACTGCGGAACTCGCGCTGGCGGTGAGCGGACAATCGCTGAACGGCACGGGGAATCTGCTGGTCGTGCGCGAGAATGACGTCGCACAGACCCAGGGGTTCAATATCACGCGCAGCGCACTCAGCCTGCCCGAACTGGGATTTTCGTTCGGGGGAGGCGATCTGGATGCCACGCCCATGGATTGGTTCGCCGTTTTTGACGGCAATCGCATATTGAGTTCGTATGCCTTGTTTGGCGGCGCGCAGGGCGCTTCGTTGGTCAGCGCAGGCACGGTCACCTGGCACCGGGCCTCTATCACGGGCCCTTCCACGATTACGCATGCGTGGACAGCTGCGTTCGAAGACACGTCGGTCGCCAATCCGGCGAATCAGACGCGAAGCGCCTACCTCGCGACGATGTCGCTTCAAGCGCAAAGCAACGGCATGGTGACGGGAACGGCTCAGATTCTCGATGAATCGGCCCGTCAGCCCGTCTATCGCATCTATGATGTGACGAACGGCTCTTTTGTGGGTTCACAAGCGCGATTGGATTTGCGCGATCGCGGAAATGCCAGCCATTACGAGTGGAACCTCGAGGTGACGGGCTCGGCATTGCTGGGAACCTACCAGTTCTTTGACGTCAATGGCCGATATGCCAGCCGCGGCGTTGCGCAATGGACGTACGAGTCGATCCCGAGTCAGGTAGGCACGTGGACGGCCGCGTATTTTGACACGGTGACGGCCTCCACGCCCCAAGCCGATCAGTTTGCGCAGGTAACCATCAGCCGACAGTCCCCCGACGGAACGCTGACGGGCGTGGGAGCCTTCCTGTACGCCGGGGAGAGAAGCCGGAGATTGTTTACCGTGACCGGACAGGTCACAGGCAACACAATCACGTGGACATGGCGCGGCTCGGGCATTTTCGGCGACACCGTGTGGCGTCTGCGCCAGTCCAGCAACATCTTGTACGGAACCTATACCAACTTCACCTCGGCAAACACTCTGGAAGCGCTCGGCTATGCCGTCTGGTCGAAAACCAGCACGTCGAACTCGTTCACGCAATAGGCCCAATGTTCCGCCAACATGTGCTCACGGATTCATCGCCCGGTCGCCTGCGTCGTTGGCGACAATAAGCATCTTGCGGCTGCCGACCCGCGCATACTTGAGCACCGTCAACGCGTGCAAACGCGGACACAACGGCAGTATCCAGCGCCAGTCTTCTTCTTGCACAAAGAAAAACGCGGGGCTGGGTTCGAGCATCGTGTCGGCAAACGCGTTCAGCGCGTCGGCAAGCGCCTTCTCGAACTCGGACGTCAGCACAGGGTCTATCTTCGCGTCCACCACCGCTTCGTGCACCACCGCGCGCAACGCCAAAAGGTCCTGGTCGGTGAGCGCGGCGCCAGCGTCGATGGGGTGGCTTTCAACCGCCTTGGCAATACGTTTGCGCAAGGTGCGCTGTAGCTTGACCATGTCCATGGGCTTCATGCTGGGCTGCTGCGGAATGGGCAACAAGTCCATCAGCACCGGCACGTGTACGTGCTTGCTATAAAAAATGTACTCCTCGCGCGATACCCCGACCGAGTAGAGACGGTAATCGACTTGCTTCTCCGAAAGCTGCCGCAGCGGCGCACAGAAATCCTTCGCGCCTTTGTGTTCGTCTAGGAGCGGAAGCCCCCACAACGCGCTAGCTACTGCGAACAAAAAGAAACTTCCCGCAAATAAAGATCGAATGTTGCGCGCTGACTCGACAATGGTCCAAATCGTTAGGAGCACAGTTGCCAACATGAGCACAGCGCAGAACGTTACATATGTGCGTGGCAAGTGCTCGCCGAATTGTGCGATAGGGCTGAGGAACCGGAAACGATCTCCGTATTCCAGACTTATCATTACCGAAAACAGTGCCAGAACTATAACGTTTGGAATCTGCAGCCATCCCAGGGCCAAAATTCTGCGCAGTCGCTCATGCGGCCTTTCCAGAAGTTCCTGGGCGCTGCGCGCGAACAGGATCGCAGCCACGGGATAGATGGGGATCAGGTAGACCGGGCGTTTGCCGATGCAAATGGTGAAGAAGATGAACGCGGGCACCATCCACGCGAGCAGCAGCCGCATGCGGTCGTCTTCGTGGCGCTTCTTCCACACCCACGGCAGGGTCCACGGCAACAGCAACGACCACGGCAACCAGTTGATGGGCAGGTTGATGAAGTAGTACCACGGCCACTGCGCGTGGCTCACACCCAGGAAGAAGCGCCCGATGGTCTGGCGGAAGAGGTTGTCGCTCACGGCCACATCGCCTTCCGCGACGGCGGGCGCGCTTAAGTGTTTCAGGCCAAGCCAGAGCACGACCGGCACGGCGGCGACGAGCAGACCGATGAAGTAGTGGAACTGAATGCGCTCGTCTTTTTGTCCCCAATAGAACGCGAAGACGAGCAGGGTCGTGAACACCAGCGCGGGCGGGCCTTTCACCAAGAGCGCAACGGCGAGCGCGGTATAGAACAATACCAACATGCCAGCGCTGCGTTCGCGATGCCATCGCCAGAACGCATAGAGGCAGACGGTGAGGCACGCAGTGAGCATCATGTCTGTGCGAACCGATCGCGCTTCCCACCAGAACAGGGCCATCGTCGTCAACACGAGGCCCGACCACACGGCGACGCACGGCCCGTAGAGACGCCGCGCCAACAGATACGTGAACAAGACCGTGACCAGCGCCGACACCACGGAGGGGAAACGCGCGGTCCATTCGCTCACGTCGCCGAACGGCGCCGACACCGCCGCGATGGCCCACATGAGCATCGGAGGCTTCTCGCTGTACACCTCGTTGTTGATGTGGGGAACGATGAAGTCCCTCGACTGCAGCATCTCGCGGGCGATCTGCGCGAATCGCGGTTCATCCGGCGGCCACAGGTCGTAGCCGCCCAGGTTGACCAGAAACAGCGCTGCCGCCAGAAACAGCACGCCCAGTAAAGCTAATGTCTGTCTTTGCATGCGTCGAACACCTCATCCGCCACGCGCTAGTCCGGCTAGCGCGACACGGCCTCGTTGCCGAAGAGTCTTCACCTTGGTGCGTAGCGTTAGTGCTGTGACAGGTCCAATTCGTCGGTTCGCACGCCGTCCCCGCCAAAGGCACGCATTCTTCACACCAAACCGTGCTTCTGGTCATTGCGCGCGAAGCGAAGCAATCGGAATCATCAGGAATACTGCCCCGAGGCGCGAGGGCTCTGATGCGATGAGACTTCGTCGCGCCCCGCATCGCCCCTCGCGATGACAGTTGATCCGCTTTCCTCTATTTCGCCGGGGGCACCCACGGATTCACCATGCCGTCCACAATGGCCTTGATGAATTTCGGGTGATAGTCGTTGAATTTCGGCCCGGCGGTGTTGCGCGTCATGACGATGACGAGTTGGTTCTCCGGGTCGATACGGAGCGTGGCCGATGACGCCGCGCCGTGCGCGAAGGTCTTGGGGCTGAGGCCCGGTTCGGGCATCCACACCGTGCCGATGCCCCACACCAGGTCCGTGCTCGGGCCCAGCAGTTTCGTCTGTTTCTCCGGCATCATTTTGTTGAAGGTCTCTTCGCTGAAGAACCGCATGTTGCCATAAGCGCCTTTGTTCAGCAGCATCTGGCCGATCTTGGCCATATCCATCGGCACACTGCGCGTATACGCCGACATGTCGACAATGTCGGTATGCGTGCAGCCGAGCGGATCGAGGAAATGCTTTTTCGCGTAGCAAGGTTGCGCCTCGCCGGTGACCGTCTCGATGATCTTGCCCGCAATGGCGTAGCCGAGGCCGTTGTAGGCCTGAATCTTGCCGACCTTCAAGGTCGGGTAGGCTTCCGACATCAGCTCTTCGAGGTCGTTCCACTCGTCGCCCCAGTGATCGGGATAGAAGCCCTTCTGCGTGAGGCCCATCCAGGTGCCGGCGGTGTGCGTGAACAAATGCCGCGTGGTGATCGGCGTCTCGACCGGGATGTTGCGGAACGTCGGCAAATACGCATCGATCGGCGCGTCGAGATCGACGATTCCCTGGTCCACCAGCATCATCATCTGCGTGCCGCCAAGCATCTTCGAGATCGAGGCCATCCACGTTTTCGTCTCGGTGGTCATCGGCTTGCCGTATTTCTCGCCGTACGCCTTGTGGAAGAACATGACGCCGTTGCGCACGATGCACACGCCGAACGGCTCCTTGCTCTCCTTCGCCCATTCTGTGCAGATCGCGTCGATGTTCTTGACGACGTCCTTCTTCATGCCGGCCTGTTTCGCCGATCCCTTTTTCACGACAGGGGCAGGCGGCCCTTCGATCGGGCGAGGGCATTCGAACGGCTTCGCGAACTCTTTGTCCGTGCCGTAGTAATGACGCTTGAAATCGACCCACCACTGCCGCTCAACAGCCTTGGCGTTGTTCCCGGCGACAAAGGGGCCGGGCGTCGCAGGGGCCTGCGAATCCGCAAGCCCAGCCAAGATCCCGGCCCACCGCGGATCGTTGGTGAACGCGTCCTCGAACAAGCGATGCATGTAGTTATCGAGCATCCAGGAATTGGACTCCTCGACGGCAGGCTCAATCCCCAACTCCGGCGGAAGCGCGACCGACGCATCGCTGTTAAAAAAGCCCCAGCTCACGTCTTCAAACGCGGCGGGCATACGATAGACCGTGCGAAAACGGTGAAACGGCTTGCCGTTCTCCGGGGTAATCTCGACAACCGCGCCGTAGCGGCCCGGCTCTTTGGCGGCGGTCACAAGGTTGAAGTCTTTGTCACAGAACTTCGTGCTGATCGTGTAATTGCCGAGATAGTTCGCTGCGGTCACAGGGTCGGCAAAGTCGGGCGTCGGAAACGCCGTGCCCCTGAAGACAAAGGGGTCAAACACGATCTGCGCCGTCAACAAAAACCGCGTGCGTAGATCATCCGGGCTCGGCATAGGCAGTTCGGCGGCCTTCTTGCCATCAACATGGACAAGCGCGACACCGGATTTTTCGCCAATCTTCGGCAGCGGCGCGTATACGATGCGCGAAGCGCGCTCGTTGTTCAGCAGCAACGGGCCCGAACCGAGCAACTTCTGCCCGTCCGTGACCGTGACTTCCTTGCCCGCCATGGGCGCAGCCGTGACGACGCCGATGCGGAAACGCCCGAAATTGTCATAGTCGCCGCGGATGCTGGCGTTAATGTCCGGGCTGCCTTCAGCGGCCAGACGAACGCGGTGCATGGCATCGGGGTTCTCGTGCGTGCGCGTTTTCGGATACCACACCGCCTGGAACCGGGCCGGGGTCTTGTCGCCATCGTTCACAAAAATCTGAAAACCGAACTCCGTTCCATGCTTGGCGTCGATGCCAAGATTCGACCAGGGGATCATGGCCTCGACGGTGTACGCGAACCCGTCATGCGCCGGCGCACTGACGATGGTTGCGGTGAACGGCTTCGGCGGCGCGCTGGTGCGAAACCCTAAGAGCTTGGAGCGAACGCCCGGGAATTCGGGCATCTGTCCGGGCGTCAACACGATGTGCATCAGTTCTTGCGAGCCGCGCTTTTTGGCGACAAAGATCTCCATCGAGTCGCGATCCCACAGGAGAGTCTCGTCCTTCGTCTCTTCACGGATATCATCGACCACCGTGACAAAAACCAGCAACCCCTCTTCGTTCCAGCCGAGACGGAAACGCGGATCGAAGTTGCCCGGCGTCTGGTAGTTGCCAGTCTTGCCAACCATCACGTTGACGTTGAAGCCTTTCCCCCCCCAATGATCGCCAAGGCCATCCACTTCCATCTTGCCAACGTACGGGATATCGAAGACCGGCGAGTCGTTCTGGGCAAACGCTCCGAACGCTGCCAGACAGGCAACGGCACACGCTGCCGCAATCCTACATTGAGATCCTTTTTTCATGCGTCGCTTTCCTCCATGGTGATATGCGCGTTACGCGCCCTGCCGCACGTCGCTCGACGCAGTCGAGAATCGACGTTGTGATGCCGAGACCGGAAAACCTGGTTTCGCGCAGCCATGCCGTGAGAGTCACGGAATCATACTCCTCTCGCGCTCTGACTCCAAACGCGCCCCACATTCCTGTTGCGCATTTTCTCTTTCATTGCTATACTGCGTTGGGGCGCGTATCGTGCAGTTCCCATTGCCGCCGTCCCAAGAGAAACATTGAAGGCTCTCGTCTCAGGTGCGACACATACAAGCGGAGGGCGTCGCATTGCCAGAACCCACAGTGTGCGGGGCCGCCGTTCCCATTCCTCATGATCTGCCGGAACCCTTCAAGACGGCGTGGCGCGTTCAAGCGGACGCGGCGCGCGCAGGATTCGATTGGGACCATGTTTCCGGCGTGACCGAGAAAATCCACGAAGAAATCGCTGAAATTGAGGAGGCCCTTGGCCGTTCTGCTCGCGAGGAGGCCGCGGCTGAATTAGGAGACTTGCTCTTCACGGCCGTGAACCTCGCCCGCTTTCTTGGCGTCGATCCTGCACGCGAGCTTGCCGCGGCTGCGCGACGATTCCAGCATCGCTTTGCCCGACTCGAGGCGGAAGTCGACGGTTCGCGACGCGTTGTGACCGATTGCCAACCTGCCGAGTTAGACGCGATCTGGCAGCGCATCAAGCGAAGCGGCGGCCTTTGCGGTACGGGGAATAATCAACCCCTTGACAAAGGGGCCGATGATGGGGCAAACTCGCTCCCCTGATGTTGCGAAAAGGCCCTGTTTATAGGCCTGTGGACAACATGTGAATAACCTGTGAATAACGTGTGGATAACGCTCGCGCAACGACGGGGGCGTAGCGTTTGGAGGCGTTCCCAAGGGTGGGGTGCGCGGCGCGTTGTGCACGAATGCAAGACGTAACGCAGGAACAGAAACCAACGGAACGCCGGCAGGGGGAGCGATTCAAATTGCGGTTGGGAAGACTGCTCGCACGCAACATTTCGCTTTCGAAATGTCCGGAAGAGACGCCCAGCCTGCGCTTATTCTTTAATCTTCTCGGAGACGAGGCAGACGCTTGATGCAGGGAGCGGCTATGGTATCGGATAAACATAATCCTTGGGAATTGGCGCAGACCCGCTTGCAAGAACGACTCGATGAACATAGCTACAAGAATTGGTTTTCTCAGACCCGGTTTGTTTCCTACGATAACGGATCGTTGACCATAGGAGTGCCGAGTCAGTTTTTCGCGGATTGGCTTCGCGATCATTACATCGAGGCCATCTCCGATTGCATGCGCGAATGCAGTCCCGGCTTTGTCGAAGTGTTTTTCCGCCCAGTCACGGACATGCCCCCTGCGCCGCAGGACGGTCCTGCAGGAAAACCCAGCAATAGGTCGCAAACGCCCAAGCGCCCGCTGGCGCGCGTGGATCAACGTTTTGACGGATTCAATCATCGCTACACCTTTGACCGTTTCGTCATCGGCGCGGGCAATCGTTTTGCCCATGCGGCGGCGCGTGCGGTCGCCGAGAGTCCGGCGCGCGCGTACAACCCGTTGTTCCTGTACGGCGATACCGGGCTTGGCAAGACGCATCTGATGCAAGCCATCGGCCAAGAAGTCCTTCAACGCAGGCCCGAGGCCAGCGTTGCCTTCATTTCGTCGGAAGATTTCACGAATCAACTGATCGAAAGCATCGCGAAGAAATCGACGCAAAAATTCCGTGCGCGTTTTCGCAAGGTGGACGTGCTCCTGATCGACGACATTCATTTCATCGCGGGCAAGGAAGCCACGCAGGAAGAATTTTTCCACACGTTCAACGCCTTGTTCGACATGCATAAGCAAATCGTCCTGTCGAGCGATCGACAACCCAAGGAAATCAATGGATTGGAGGATCGCTTGCTCTCGCGCTTCGAGTGGGGGTTGGTGACGGATATTCAGCCCCCCGATCTCGAGACGCGCGTGGCCATCCTGCAGAACAAGGCGGCAGAGGAAAACGCCGTCGTTCCCGCGGATGTCCTCCGCTACATCGCGACCTACGTCGCCACGAATATCCGCGAGCTCGAAGGCACGCTCATCACGCTGCTCGCGTACGCGAAACTGACCGAACGCAAGATCACCCTGCACGTTGCGGAAGACGTGTTGCACGACCTTATCGGGCGGGAAAAAATCAAGCCTGTCACGATCGAAAACATTCAGCGGGCCGTCGCGGAGTATTTCGATCTTCGCATCGCTGATCTCAAAAGCCGCAATCGCCAGCGGCAAGTGTCTTTCCCAAGGCAACTCGCCATGTTCTTATGCAAAGACCTCGTGCCGAATCTGTCCCTAAGCGAAATTGGAGAGGCTTTCGGCGGCAAGGACCACACAACCGTGCTGTACGCGTGCCAGCAGATCGCCGAAAAAGCGCGCAATAATCCCGAAACCCGACAAGTGCTGGCGCATCTTCAAAAAGTCGCCCAGGCGTAATCCATCGCAAAACGTACCACCGGCCTGCCCTTTTATGCGGCAGGTCGTTTTTTTTTCGCGCCCTGCCGAACTTTTCTTTCCCGGACGGTGTCCAAGAAGACGCCGTGTGCTAAGATGATCCTGCAGAAAAGGACCGGCGGCTCGCCGGTCGGTCAGGAAAGGAGATGTCATTATGAAAACATCGTTCGTGACGGCAATGCTCGTTCTGTTCATCGCGGCGCTGGCATGCGCTCAAGAGCCCGTAGCGTCCGCGCCGTCCGTCTCCGCGCCCACAGCGCCTTCGGGAGTGGCGAGCACCCTCGCCGATCGGGTGGACGTCGGAGTCACCGCGTACAACAGCGGCATCGCGTTGGTGCGTGATGTGCGCACGCTGTCGGCGCCAACGGGCGAGCACAAACTCCAGTTTATGGACGTTTCGCAGCAAATCCGCCCCGAGACGGTAAGCCTGCGATCGCTTGATGCGCCGGGGTCGATTGCAATCCTCGAACAGAATTACGAATACGACCTGATGAGCCCGAACAAACTCATGGAAAAATATGTTGGAAAGAAAGTGAAGCTTGTGAACTTCAGCACCCAGATCGGCTTTCAAGAAGTGGACGCCGACCTATTGAGCAACAACGAAGGGCCTATCTATAAAGTTGGCGATCGGATTTATTTGGGACATCCCGGCAACGTCGTGCTGCCGGAGATACCGGCCAACCTCATCGCCAAGCCCACGTTGGTGTGGGAGGTGAACAACGCCCTGCCGAACCAGAAGATCGAAGTGAGTTATCTCACCGACGGCGTGACGTGGCAAGTCGATTATGTGCTGACCCTCGCCAAGGACGACGCCACGATGGACCTGGCGGGGTGGGTGACGCTGTCGAACCAGTCGGGCACGGAGTACACGAACGCGGAGCTGAAACTGGTCGCGGGCGACGTGAATCTTGCGCCGCGCTCGCAGCAGCTCAAAGTCCGAGCCGACATGTTGGGGTATGCAGAGGGGATGATGGCGCCTGCCCCGCCGCGCGAAGAGAGTTTCGCCGAGTACCATCTCTACACCGTGCCGCGCCGCACGACCATCAAGCAAAACCAGACAAAGCAGATCAGCCTGCTGACGGCGGCCCAAGTGGGGATTAGGAAGGAATACGAGACGTCGAGCGACCAAGACCTGTTCACGCCGTTCATGCGTCCGGATTCCGGGCCAATCAGGCAGGACGTCGCGGTGCTATTGAAGTTCATGAACGCGGAGAAGGCGCATCTGGGCATTCCGCTGCCCGCGGGCACGATGCGCGTGTACAAGCAGGACAGCAGCGGCGCACTGCAATTCGCGGGCGAAGACCGGATCAGGCATACGCCGAAGAACGAAGAAGTGCGCTTGGGCATCGGCAAAGCCTTCGATATCGCCGTGGAACGCACGCAGACCGATTTCCAGCAACCCGCCCAAAACATCAGCGAAAGCGCGTTCAAAATCGTCGTGCGCAATCACAAGGACACGGAAGTCACGGTAAACGTGGTCGAGCGCATGTACGGCGATTGGCGCATCCTCGAGAAATCGCAGGAGTTCAGTAAGCGCGACGCCGCGACGGCGGTGTTCCCCGTCACCGTGCCCAAAGACGGCGAGGCCACGGTAACCTATCGCGCGCAAACCAAGAGGTAGCCGCCATGCGAAGTCTGACCGCCGCGCAGATGCGCGAGGCCGACCGGCGCTGCATCGAAGAACTTGGCATCCCCGGCGTTGTGCTCATGAACAACGCCGGGGGCGCCGTGTTTCGCGAGGTGTCGGCGTTGCTGTGCGAACGGAATGCCCCGCAGTCCAGCACGATCGGCGTGGTGTGCGGCAAAGGCAACAACGGCGGGGACGGGTTTGTCGTCGCGCGATTGGCCCTGCTCGCGGGGCATCGTGTGCGCACTGTGCTGATTGCGTCCCCATCGAACATCCAAGGCGACGCGGCGTTATTCTTGCGCGTGTACGAGCGACTGGGCGGGCAAACGATCGAGGCGCCGGATGAAGACGCGGCCCGCAGCGCCATCGCGGGGATGTCCTGCTGCGATGTGATCGTCGACGCCTTGTTGGGAACGGGCATTTCGGGCGAAGTGTGCGGCGCGCCGCGCGCGGCGATCGAAGCATGGCCCGACGTCGCAACGGTGGCCGTGGACCTTCCCTCGGGTTTGGACGCCGATGCGGGCGCGCCGTGCGGGGCGTGCGTTCGCGCGGACGTGACGGTGACGTTTCAATTCCCCAAGAGAGGTTTTGACAACCCCGCCGCCGCCGCGTATCTTGGGCGCGTCGCCGTTGCCGACATCGGCATTCCCCCGGCATGCGCCGATGACGCCGCGTGGAGCCGCCTTATTACAAACGCTCCCCAGGCATAATCGGGGAAAAGCGGCTTTTCTGGAGAAAGCATGGTGCGCAGTTTCGTTGCCATCGAATTTCCCGATTCCGTGCGAAACGAGATCGCTCGGTTGCTCGAGCGGTTGCCGCGGCTCCCGGGCATCACGTATGTCCACCCGAACCGGATGCACCTGACCTTGCGGTTCTTGGGCGACATTGACGACGGCCAATCCGTCCGATTGCGCCAGACCCTGCGTGACGCAGCAACATCGCTGCGTCCCTTTGAGGTTCGCGTCCAGGGCGTCGGAGCGTTTCCCAGCCTGCGACGTCCAAGCGTTCTATGGGTTGGACTCGTTGCCTCGGATGCCAGCCTCGTGCAAGCGCAGGAGTTGAGCGAACGGGCCGCTCAGGCGATAGGGCTGCCTGCGGAAACCAAGGCGTTTCATCCTCATGTCACGTTGGCGCGCGTAAGAGACAGCCGTTTCGCTCTGGAGGCCTCTGATGCGCTGCACGCCGAACGCGATTTCGACGCCGGGGCGTTCGTCGTTTCCGGCATGACCCTATTTCACAGCCGCCTCACGCCGCACGGCCCTGTGTACACGCCGATCGAGGAGTTCGCATTCACATGACGACCACGATGCTAGCAATGCTTCCCCGAGGGTTCTTCAATTTGTGCACCCTGTACATGTTGTTTGTTTTGCTTCGATGGTTTGGATCTTATCTGGAGATTGATCTGTACGGGCGGTTCCGTTGGATATGCCGCATCACGGATCCCGCGTTCGGTTTTGCGCGCCGAAAACTGCCGCCGCTGGGCCCCGTGGATTTCGCTCCCGCTGCGGTCTTGTTTGCCGTTTGGATAGTGCGCGAAATGGGCGCGTCGCTGCTCGCATCGGTCGTCCGTTAACCGATTGCCGTAGCCTTGGACACGAAATCAAAGGACGCCGTCATGAACGTCACGGTAGCGGAGCTTTTTTATAGCATCCAGGGGGAGTCGTCGTGGGCGGGATTGCCGTGTCTGTTCGTGCGCTTGGCGGGATGTGATCTCCACTGCATCTGGTGCGATACGCCCCATGCGCGGGAAAACGGCATGGAAATGTCCCTCGAAGAAGTGGTTGCGTGGTGCACGGGCCACGATTGTCGCCTGGTCGAGATTACCGGCGGCGAGCCGCTGTTGCAGGAAGGCTGCCCGCCGTTGGCTCAACTGCTTATAGAAAAGGGATTTACGACGCTGTGCGAGACCTGCGGCGCCTTGCCGATCGATCGCTTGCCCGATACGGTGATCCGCATTATGGACTTGAAGTGCCCCGGCAGCGGCGAATGCGGCCGCAACGATTGGGCGAACGTCGCACGCTTGACGCCGCGCGACGAGGTAAAATTCGTCATCGCCGACCGGGCCGATTACGAGTGGAGCCGGGATGTCGTTTCGCGGTATGATCTGACGTCTCTCTGTAAGGAGGTTTTATTCTCGCCGGTATTGGATGCGATAGCGCCGCGCGATTTGGCGGCGTGGATTCTCGAGGATGGACTTCCGGTTCGGTTTCAGCTTCAACTGCATAAAATTGTCTGGCATCCGGCTCAAAGAGGCGTGTAAGTGCGCAGCGAATTAGTCAAACAATTCTTCGTCGAGTCCGCCCACGTCAACGCGCACGGCGACGACAAGACATCGCGCATCCATGGGCACAGTTACCGCATCGACGTCGTTGTCGAAGGCGAGGTAAACCCCGCGGCGGGCTGGGTTGTGGATTTTGGCGACATCAAAAAGGCCTTCCGCCCGCTGTACGAAACGATGGACCACCATTCGCTGGAAGGGATCGTGGATTTGCCGGATACGACGTTGGGGAGCGTGCGGAAATGGCTTTCCGGAAAGCTGTGCGCCGCCGTGCCAAGTTTACGGGATGTGCGCGTGCGTATCATGGGCGATTGCGCATACCGGCCCTGCGTGCTTGACGCCGA
>JAKJDA010000110.1 GCA_022706165.1 Candidatus Hydrogenedentota bacterium
CGGGGAAACGCGCCGCCGCGCCGGCTTGACGCGTCGTGAGGTCGCGCATCCTGCGAGAGCCGCCATCGATCCGATGATGAATGTTCGCCTGGTGTATTCGCCGCGCATGCCGCCTCCTTTCAAACGCCGTGGGAGCTTTCCTGCATCACTTCGCGGCGTCATTCTACTCCCGCGCCATTGTGGAATCCACGCGCCGCGGGAATTCCTCACAAGCATACGAGGAATGTCCCAATCGCGGTTTCGCGAAGCGGGAGAATTCGGTTACAATCGCATCCAATGCAGCACGAACAAGCCGAGATTCTGTCCGTCGGGCAACTGACGCGGCGCGTGAAGGACCTGCTCGAAAACCAGATCAGCTATGTCTGGGTGTCGGGCGAGGTGTCGAATTGGCGCGTCTCGCCGGCGGGGCATGCCTATTTCACGTTGAAGGACGCGGACAGCCAGATCGACGCGGTGATGTTTCGCGGACGCCTGATGCAACTAAAGTTCGCGCCGGAAAATGGGCTCGAAGTCATTCTGCACGGTCTCGTCACCGTCTATGAAAAGCGTGGCAATTACCAGATACTTTGCGAGGAGATGCACCCGAAGGGCCTCGGCGCGCTGCAACTCGCGTTCGAAAAACTCAAGCGCAAGCTCGACGAGGAAGGCCTGTTCGATCCGGCGCACAAGAAGTCGTTGCCGATGCTGCCGCGTCGGATCGGCATCGTCACGTCACCCACAGGCGCGGCAGTACGCGATATCCTGAACGTGCTGGGCAGGCGCTTCGCGAACGTGCACGTCCTTATCTATCCCGCGCGCGTCCAGGGTGAGGAAGCCGCCGTGGAGATCGTCGAGGGCATCCGCACGCTCGAGGAGTACGGCGTGGATGTGATGATCGTCGGACGCGGCGGCGGGTCGCTCGAAGACCTGTGGCCATTCAACGAGGAGATCGTCGTGCGCGCCATTCATGCGGCCCATACGCCGATTATCTCGGCGGTCGGCCACGAGATCGATTTCACGCTGTCGGACTTTGCCGCCGACGTGCGCGCGGCCACGCCGTCCGCCGCCGCCGAGATGGTCGTGCAGGAACAGGACGTTCTTTTGCGGCGTGTGCGCGATGCAGGCGCGTCGCTCGCGAAGGCCATGTCGGGCCGGATGGAACAGGCGCACGCACGATTGCGGCTGGTATCGGCGAGCTACGCGTTCCGTCGCCCCGAGGAACTGTTCCGTCAACAACGGCAACGGACCGACGAGTTGCGCATGCGGCTCGACTCTGCGATGACCGGCACGACGGAATCGTTGCGCCGACGCACCAAGCAGGCGTCGCGTGCGTTAGGGCTGCTATCGCCCGCCGTTCGCGTGCAGCGGGCCATCGAGAGTCTCGCTGCGTTGCGCGCGCGGTTGGTGCAGGGCGGCGCGGGAACGGTGCAACGCAGTCGCGCACGGTTCGGGCCGTTGGCGGCGCAGTTGAACGCGTTGAGTCCGCTGGCGATTCTGGGGCGCGGGTACGCGTTGGTGCGGAAGGAGCCGGGATTGGAATTGGTGCGGCAGGCGGACCAGCTTGCCGTCGGCGATCGGGTGCGCGTGACGTTGGGAGCGGGCGGCATCACCGCCGCCGTGGAACACATCGAGGAAGAGGGCCATGGCTGAACTGAAATTTGAAAAAGACCTCGAACGCTTGGAAGGCATTGTGCAGGCGCTGGAGGACGGCGGCTTGCCGTTGGACGACGCCCTGAAACGTTTCGAGGAAGGCATCCGTCTCGCAAAACGGTGCGAACGCGCCTTGCAAGACGCGGAAAAGAAGATCGAACTCCTCACGAAAAACGCCGACGGCGAGTTCGAAGCGCAACCGTTTGGCAACGCGGAGGCCGAGAATGCGGACGAGCCTGTCGCGAAAAAAACGAGCGCACGCAAGAAATCCGCGACGCACGAGGCGAAGCCGGACGAAGGCGAAGACGACGAGGACGGGGGGCTGTTGTTCTGATGTCCGTATCGCAGTTCCTAAACGAGAAGGCCGAGAAGACGGAGCGTGCGTTGCGCGACCAGTTCGCGACATGGCGCGGCGTGCCGGAGGTATTGCACGAGGCGATGGCATACAGCCTGTTCGCGGGCGGCAAACGGCTGCGACCCGCGCTCGTGCTGGGGGCGTGCGAGATTATCCGCGACGACGATGCGCCCGCCCTGCCCGCCGCATGCGCCATCGAGATGATCCACACGTATTCACTCATTCACGACGACTTGCCCTGCATGGACGACGACGACTTGCGGCGTGGCAGGCCGACGTTGCACAAAGTGCACGGCGATGCGATCGCTGTGTTGGCGGGCGACGGGTTATTGACGATGGCGTTTGACGTCGTCGCGCAGACGGGCAATCTGGCCGTCGTGCGCGAACTCGCCCAAGCCGCCGGTGTTACGGGCATGGTCGGCGGGCAAGTGCTCGACATGCAAAGCGAAAACCGGCAGCTCACGCTCGACGAGTTGCGCCGCGTACACGCATGCAAAACCGGCGCGCTAATCCGCGTCGCCGCGCGAATGGGCGCGATACTCGGCGGCGCATCACAAACACAACTCGAAGCGCTCACCGCCTACGGCGAAGCCATCGGCCTGGCCTTCCAAATCGCCGACGATATCCTCGATGTCGTGGGCGATGAAGCCAACCTCGGCAAACGCACCGGCGCCGACGACGCCCGCAACAAGTCCACGTACCCCGCCCTCCTCGGCCTCGACGGCGCCCGTCAACGCGCCAAAGACACCATAGACTGTGCCATCGACGCCCTCGCAGCGTTCGGCGAGGAAGCGAATGCGTTGCGGGATTTGGCGCGGTTCGTGGTGGAACGCAACGCATGAAACACCGACTCGCGCCTGATCACATCCGCGCGAGATAGTCAAGCAAGAGCCGCAACCCCAGCGCGGTTTTCATGTCGTGAAAACCGCATGTTTCAAGCCCCTTCCGTACGTCGGCGAGGGACATTTCGACAAGTTCGAGGCGCTCGTCGAACTCCAGGGCTTGTTCCGTTTTCACCAAATCCAGGGCCAAAAAAAGATAATCCGCCTCATTGGTGAAGCCGGGCGAACAATAGTACCGGCCCATGGGCAAAAGCCGACCGGCGCGGTGTCCAGTCTCCTCTTCGAGCTCGCGCGCCGCGCGATAGGCCGGGTCCTCGTCTCCTTCCAGACAGCCGGCGGGGAGTTCCAAAACTTCGTGGCCGACGGCGATGCGGAATTGGCGCACCAGAATGACCTTGCCGTCGTGGTACGGCACAACGCCGACGCCGCCGTTGTGTTCGACGACTTCGCGCTGGGCCAACGAGCCGTCGTCAAGCGTCACGGCGCCCGTGCGAAGCGTGACGATGCGCCCCGTGTACACAACTTCGCTGCGCTTCCAGATTTCCATCGTCTCCTCCAAACCGATGCTGCAACGCCATGCCGCGCCGATGAACTTATGCGTAGATCGCTTCCTCGCGCCAGACGTTCCACATCAATTCGTACCGCTCGAGCGCGAGCCCCGTGTAGGCGCAGTTGCTTGTCGAAAAAATGTAGCCGCCGCCAGGCATGCCGTGGCGGATGCAGTAGCGCGCCGACTCGACGACCTCTTCGTCCGTGCCGGATTGAAGCAGGCCGCAGTTGACGTTGCCGATCAAGCAGACCCGATCGCCATAGAGGCGCTTGACCTCGGCGATATCCACGCCGGCCTGCGGGTCGATGGAGTGCAACGCGTGCGGCTTTGCGGCGACAATCTGATCGATGATGGGCATGATATTGCCGTCGGTGTGCTTGATGACGTAAAACCCCAATTCTCGCTGGCCCGCGATCAATTGGGCGAGGTATGGCGCGACGACTTCCGCGAACATCTCCGGACCGAGGAACGGGTTGGTGTTGAGGCAATAGTCCGAACACAACGCAAAGCCGTCGAGTCCGCCGTGCCCGGCCAAGCGTTCCGCCCAGGCGAGCGCGCCGTCCACCTGCTGTTGCGCCCGTTCCTTCGCCTCATCCAGATGCTCATACAGCCACAGCGTGAAATCGGCCATATGCGCGCCGTCCGGAATGCCATAGGTCGCGTCGCCGTGGATCATGAGAAAATACGCGTCGCCGGATTTCTCGCGCACGAGATCGATCAGGCGCAACGTTTCCTCCTCGGAGCCGGGGTTCGGGTGCAGAAAAATGGCGTTGTGCTCGTAGCGCTCGGCGGTCATGATGAAAATATCGGTGATTTCGTTGCGATGGAGGTTCCGTTCCGATTCGCTCATCTGGTCCCACTGCGCATAATTCCGTTGCGACGGATGGACCTTGCCAAAAGCCTCCATCGTCAGATAGAACACGAGTTCGAAATGCGGGACACGCCCCGCAAACGGCTTGCGCTCGAGCGCAGCGATAAAACGTTCACGCGGCGTCATGGGATGCTCCTATTGGTTTTTGCGGCTTGCGCCGCCGCACGCTGCCCGCACAGAGACCGGGCGCCGAAGCCCCTGATCTTCACGCTTCTTGCCCTCCTGCGTCGAGCGTTTCGGCCCACCCCTGCGGCAGAAGGCCATGGTTGACAACGATCAAACGGCGGCGGTCCTCGCCGGCATGTTCCAGCAGAACATCCACCCGGCGCGCCGGCAACAGGTCCTGAGCGCGCTCGGCCCATTCAACCACGCACACGCCGTTGGGTTCGAAAAGCTCCTCGCACCCGATCCCCGCGGCTTCTTCCGGTCCGCTCAACCGATAGAGATCAAGATGATACAGCCGTTCCTCATCGCCGTATTCGTTCACGATCGTGAACGTGGGACTGTGCACGGGAACGTCGCGGGCGACATGGCTCGCCATGCCACGCACGAGGCAGGTTTTTCCGCTGGCCAATTCGCCGAAGAGCGCGACGACCGCCCCCTGCGGCAACAGGGCCGCCAACCGCCGACCCAGGCGCTCGGTTTGCTCGGGGGAACGGGTTTCGACGGTTATGGCGTCAGGAGACATGCTTGCGCACAACCTTGCGGTAAAGACGCTCGTACTCTTGGGAAGAGTGCTTCCAGGAAAAATCTTCGAGCATGGCGGCGCGGCGCATCTGGGCGAGCGTCTTCTTGTCGTCGTACAGGGCGATGGCCCGATTGACGGCGCTGGAAAGGGCCGTGGCCGTGGCGGCGCTGAACGCGAACCCCGTGGCCTTGTTGCGGGCCAGGTTCGCGCGCGTGACGGGCTGAACCGTATCGGCAAGGCCGCCCGTGCGACGCACGATCGGCAGCGTCCCGTACGCGAGACTGTACAACTGACTAAGACCGCACGGTTCGGTGTGCGAAGGCATCAGGAAAAAATCGCTCCCCGCATAGATGCGATGCGCCAGGACGTCGTCATATCCGAGGAACAGCCGCATGCGCTTGGGATGACGCCGCGCCGATTGCGCCATACGATCCTGGTAATAAGCGTCTCCGTTTCCCAAAACGACGAGTTGCACGTCTTGTTCGAGCATGGCGTCAATCATGTCGACCAGCAGATCAATGCCCTTTTGCCACGTCAACCGGGAAACCATGCCAAACAAGGGGGCCTGACTCTTTGGAAAATCACAATGCCGCTGCAAATCCGACTTGCAGACGACCTTGCCCTCGACAGCGTCCGCCGTAAACGTCGCGGCGATGCGCGGGTCGCAGGCAGGATTCCATTTGTCGTAGTCGACGCCATTGACAATGCCGTAGAGGTCCTTGGCGCGCGTCCGCAAGACGCCGTCGAGGCCATGTCCGTACTCAGGGGTTTGAATTTCAACGGCGTAGCGGCGACTGACCGTGCTGAGCGCGTCCGCAAAGACAATCCCGGCTTTCATGAGGTTGATGCCGGCGTAGAACTCAAGGTGTTCCGGCGTGAAATATTCCCAGCTCAGCCCCGTTTTCGGAAACATCCCCCCCGCATACCGCCCTTGATACCCAAGGTTGTGGATGGTAAAGAGCGTCGGCATGCCGCCCCAGACAGGATGCCGCGCCAAACGAGTCTTGATATGTGCGGGGATGAGGGCCGCATGCCAATCGTGGCAATGGACCAGGTCCGGCGTCCAGCCGGTATTGGCGATGCCGTCCAACAGCGCCAGATTGAAAAAACTGAACCGCTCGACATTGTCCCAGTATTCGCCTTCCGGCCCGCCATACGGATTCGGACGGTCGAAATACCCGTCATGCTCGACCAGATACAACGGCACGCTCGTGCCCGGCACATGGGTCTGCCGCAGCGCGCCGTACGCCGTGGTCCATCCCATATCGGCAATGCACATCGCCACCTGCGCGCCGCGGACCTCGAAGGGAATCGTCCCGTAACACGGCATCGCCACGCGCACATCGTGCCCCAACGACCGCAGCGTCCTCGGCAATGCGTACGACACATCGCCCAGTCCGCCCGTTTTCACCAGCGGCGACACTTCCGAACAAACGTACAGAATTTTCAACGGCTTTGACGTCATCGGCATGGATTTTCCTCTCGATACCACCCTGGAAGCGCCCTCCGCACGTGAAAAACATCCGGAACAGGCGTTCCTGGACGCATTATATCCAAAAATCGGGGGCAAGAGCCAAAAGACAAGAGGCCGACGCGGATCTCCCGGAAAACTCGCCGCCCGGCCTCCCGGTCCGCTGCAAAAAATAGTGATGCGATGGGAGTATTTGGGTAGTAATGAAAAAGAGTTGACATTGCCTGTACAAATGATTATAGTATGCTCGTTATCGGTGGCGGTTTTTCGATAGTGAACAAACCGCCTGCCCAGAGAGGGGCGTAACGGTCAGGAAAACACAGAAGGAGAAAGACAATGGAGAAGGATTGGAAAGATCTGTTTGATTTCGGTAGCTGGGGCTGGTGGATTCTGCTTCCGCTTGCGGTGCTGCTGTTCTGGTGGTTCTAATTCTCGAATCATTAGACTCGTTTGTTGAGGCGCTGGTTTCACAAAAACCAGCGCTTCTTGTTTTCTCCTGCTCCCCTCTTCCGTGACAAACCAGCTTTTCTCGTCCTCGTCGCGTTCGAGGCGACCGCTGTGTCCGCCTGCAGGTCTTCCGAGCGCGAGGCAAAGGGCAGCCTGACCGACAACCCCATTTTCCAGAAGCGCAAGATTACACAATATATTGTGTTTGACGAAAGACGACACCACGAAGCGAGAGCGCTTTAGCTTCGGTCATATCCTTTTTTCTTTTTAAGAAGCACCTATATGATGTGTTGGTCTTTACATCAAATCTATATATTGTGATTCATGTCCAAAAATGACCTTTGAGAAATAGATTGACACGCACCATATGTTGCGATATAGTGGGGCCGGTATCCGAATACCGCAGCGGGTGGGACCGGGCCAACGACGGCAATGCACCATGTCGTCGTTTGCAAACCAAGGCCAGGAACGGCCCATTTTGCTGAGTACTGAGGCCAACAGACCGCAGCCCAATGGTTTCAGGACAATGGTTCGTGGCATCTTGCGCCAAAAGACGCACGAATAAAAGGTTTCGGATACTCCCCGCAACGAGCGGCGCTCCTCCTTTTTTGGCGCGCGACCTAGCCGCGACGGTTCGTGTTGGATCAAACGCTTTGAGGAAACGGCTTCTTCCCCCTATGCTCCCCTCGCCCCCCGGCGCGGCGTCCAGGCGCGTTTTGTTGCTTCGGGGCGCGGCATGCGGCATAATGGTATTACGTTCGTATGCGACGTATTACCTGACAAGCAAGAGGTGATTCCATGCACATACCCGACGGGATGGTGAGCGGGCCGGTGAACGTGGCCGCGTTCGCCGTGGCTGCGGCGGTTTGCGGAAGGGCTGCGGCCCGCGCCGCCAAGACGCTCCAAGAGGATCATGCCCCCTTGCTTGGCGTGACGGCGGCATTCATTTTCGCGGCGCAGATGCTGAATTTCCCGGTGTTCGCCGGCACGAGCGGTCATTTTCTGGGGGCGCTGTTCGCGGCGATCGCCTTGGGTCCCTTGAACGCCTGCCTCGTGATGACGGTCGTGTTGACGTTGCAGTGTTTGCTGTTTGCCGACGGCGGTCTCACCGCGCTCGGAACCAACATTTTCAACATGGGCATCGTCGGCGGGATTGGCGGGTATGCGGTGTTCCGTTCGCTCCAAGCCCTGCTGCCGCAGACGCGAACCGGCTTTTTGACAAGCGCGGCGTTGGCCTCCTGGTCTTCCGTCGTCCTGGCGTCGGCGGCATGCGCCGGCGAACTGGCTTTTTCCGGCACAATTCCGTTGCAGGCGGCGCTGCCCGCAATGGCCGGCATTCACGCCATCATCGGCATCGGCGAGGCCATCATCACCGTCGCGATTCTTTCGACCGTGATGGCCTCTCGCCCTCACTTGATCGCGTCATGGCGCCAAGGTCTCGTCGCGCCGCCTCTCGAGGAGGCATACGAATGAGCCGGCGCGATATCTGGTTTCTTGCGGCGGCGTTGGGGGTCGCGTTGATCCTGGCGACCTTCCTGTCGCCGTTTGCGTCGCCGTCGCCCGACGGCCTCGAGAAGGTGACGGAAGCGAATGGGCTTCGCCATGACGCCGTGGATCGGCCCCTCTGGGCCTTCGCGATCGCGCCCGATTACGCCGCTCCCGGCGTGGCAAGCGAAACCATGGCGACGGCCCTG
>JAKJDA010000111.1 GCA_022706165.1 Candidatus Hydrogenedentota bacterium
GAACCGGTTCCATTGAAACCGGCGCGGGAATGAATGGACGCGACATGAAAAAGCACACGATCAGCATCCTCGTCGAGAATCATTTTGGCGTGCTGGCCCGGGTTTCGGGGCTGTTCAGCGCACGGGGCTACAACATCGATAGCTTGTGCGTGGGCACGACGGAGGACCCCGCGGTGTCGCGGATGACGGTGGGGTGCGGGGCGATGATCGCGTGCTGGAGCAGATCATCAAGCAGTTGAACAAGCTTGCGGACACGATCGAGGTGAAGGATCTCACGCGCGAGGACCATGTCGAGCGCGAGCTGGTGATGGTCAAGGTGGGCGTTTCCGGAAGGAAGCGCGGCGAGGCCGTGGAGCTTGCCGACATTTTTCGCGCCAAGGTTATCGACATGGGATCGGATGCGATGACCATTGAGGCGACGGGGTCCGAGGGAAAGCTTGCGGCGTTTATCGACATGCTGCGGCCTTTTGGCATTCGCGAGTTGGTGAGGACAGGCAAGATCGCCATTGGGCGCTCTCCGAAACGGATAGAGAAAGGAAACGAAGACGATGAGTAAGATGTTCTACGATGCGGATGCGGACCTTTCGGTGTTGTCGGGCAAGACCGTCAGCATCGTTGGCTATGGAAGTCAGGGTCATGCGCACGCGATGAACCTGCGCGACAGCGGCGTCAACGTGATCGTCGCTGAGCTCAAGGATCCGAACAACAAGAATTACGTGGCTGCGACCGAGGCGGGTTTTGAAGTCGTTGACGCTGCCGAGGCGGCCAAGCGCGGCGACATCATCGTCATTTTGGTTCCCGACACCGTGCAGAAGCCGATTTACGAGAAGTTCATCCAGCCGAACCTGAAGCCGGGCAGCGCGCTGATGTTCGCCCATGGGTTCAACATTCACTTCAAGTGCATCCAGCCGGACGCGAAGACTGACGTGTTCATGATCGCCCCGAAGGGCCCCGGTCACCTTGTGCGCGACGAGTATGCGCGGGGCGGCGGCGTGCCGTGTCTGGTCGCGATTCATCAGGATGCCACGGGCAATGCGATGCAGATCGCCTTGGCGTATGGCAAGGCGTTGGGCGGCGGTCGCGCGGGCATTCTCGAGACGACGTTCAAGGAAGAGACGGAGACGGATTTGTTTGGCGAGCAGACGGTTTTGTGCGGCGGCTCGGCGGCGCTTATCAAGGCGGGTTTTGAGGTTCTGATCGAGGCGGGGTATCAGCCGGAGATTGCGTATTTCGAGATCATGCACGAGCTCAAGCTGATCGTTGATCTGTACTACCGCGGCGGTCTGGCCTTCATGAATTATTCCGTGAGCGACACGGCCGAGTACGGCGGCTTGACGGTCGGTCCGAAGATCGTCACCGAAGAGACCAAAAACGCCATGCGGGCCGCGCTTCAGCGCATTCAATCGGGCGAGTTTGCGAAGGAGTGGCTTGCCGAGTATGCTGCTGGCGGCGAGAACTTCAAGAAGTTGCGGGCGGCCGATGCGGCCCACCCCATTGAAGAGGTGGGGGCCAGGCTTCGTAAGATGATGCCCTGGATTAAGTGACGTTCCGGGCCGCAGCTTTGGCTGCGGCCTTTTCATTTGAATCGCGGGACGGATTTGCCGGGTTGGGCTTTCGTTGAATTCGGAGATGAGGAGACCACGCGGTTGAAAACGCTGTTAGAGCTTCAAGAGTTGGATTTGCAGATCGAGGCGTGCAAGTTGCGCGAGCTGGAGATTCCTAAGCAGAAGAACAAGTTCGATATTCAGCGAAAGCGCCTTGCTTCCGAGCTTGAGGAGCGCGAGAAGGGGTATCGCGATTTGACGTTGGCCCAGCGGGCGGCGGAAGGGGAGATCGAGAAGCACAAGGGCCAAGTGGCCAAGTACGAGCAGCAGTTGCTGGGCGTCAAGAAAAACGAGGAATACCAGGCGCTGTTGCACGAGATGGATCTGATTAAGAAGCAGATATCCATTCAGGAAGAGCGCGTCATCTCCATCATGGTGGAGCTTGATGACGGCAAGGTGAGTTTGGCCGAGAATCGCAAGCGCATCGAGTCCGACATGAAATCGATTGCGGCCCAATGCGCGGCAATCGATGAGGAGTTGGCCGAGGCCGTCCGGCAACGCGGGGCGCTTGAGACCCGGCGCGTTCCCCTTGCGGCGCAGGTCGAGCCGGCGTTGATGCACCGGTACAAGCGCATTCGGGCCAGCAAGAAGACGGGGCCCGCGGCGGTGCCGCTTCGGGGCGATCACTGTTCTGGCTGCAACATGGCCGTGCCGGCGCAGATCGTGAACGAAGTGTTGGGCGGGCGCGTGCACGGGTGCAATTTTTGCGGCCGCTTGCTGTATTGCCCCGAGTTTCACGGGACCGGCGCGGTCAACGCGCCGATCGCATAGGAGACGGGAATCGCCATGTCGTTTTTGAGCCGCCGCCGTTTCGTTTCGGTTATTGGGCGCAAGAGCGCCGTTCCAGACGGTCTCTGGATGAAGTGTCCCGCCTGCAAAAAGGCGGTGTACCGCGCGGAGGTCGAGCAGAACCTGTCCGTCTGTCCTTTGTGCGGGCACCACAGCCGTCTGTCCGCCCGGCAGCGCATCGAGACGATTGCGGATCCGGGCACTTTCGCGGAAACCCATGCCGACGTTGAGAGCGACGATCCGTTGGGTTTTTCCATCGGCGAGGTGAATTATTCGTACCGCGACAAGGTGGTCCAGGCCAAGCAGAAGTCCTTGATGAATGAGGCTATGGTGACGGGTTTTGCCGCCGTGGAAGGGTCGCGCACGGTGTTGGCCGCCATGGATTTCACGTTTCGCGGCGGCAGCATGGGATCGGCGGTTCGGGAGCGGGTTCCCCTGATCACGCTTACCTCATCGGGCGGCGCGCGCATGGAAGAGGGCATTTTGAGCCTGATGCAGATGGCCAAGACGGCGGACGCCGTTTTGGAGATGAACGAGGCGGGCGTTCCGTATATTGTCGTGCTCACCGATCCGACTACGGGGGGCGTGTATGCGAGTTTTGCCAGTCTGGGCGATATTACGTTGGCCGAGCCCAATGCGCATATCGGTTTTGCGGGGCCTCGGCTCATCGAGGGCGCTTTGAAGGTGAAACTTCCCGAAGGCTTTCAGAGCGCTGAATACCAATTTGCCAACGGGTTCATCGATCAAATCGTCAAGCGCTCGGAATTGCGGCCCTTGCTTGGCAAGCTCCTTCGGTATTTGACGCCGCAGTGACGCCCCGCGAGTATCTCGCCGGGCTTGAATTCCACGGCATCAAGCTCGGGCTCGAGAACATCCGTTTTTTGCTGGCGGCGGCTGGACGCCCCGAAAGCCGGCGGTTGCATGTGCACGTCGCCGGAACAAACGGCAAGGGAAGCGTCGCGGCGTTTTTGAGCGCGGCGTTGGGCGCGGCGGGGTACCGCACGGGCCGGTACACGAGCCCTCATCTTGTCGACGTTTCCGAGCGTTTTTTGATTGATGGGCAGCCCATTGGCGCGGAAGAGCTGGACGCGCATATCGCCTTTTTTCGCGATGTCGCCCAAGGGCTTCGCCATCCGCCGACGTATTTTGAATTGCTCACCGCAGTCGCATTCCGCTGGTTTGATGTCCGCGAGGTCGATGTCGCGGTGATCGAAGTGGGCATGGGCGGGCGTTTTGATTCGACCAACGTAATCGCGCCCATCGAGACCGTCATCACCACCATCGATCTCGACCATCTTCAGTATCTTGGCGACACGCTTGAAAAAATCGCCTTCGAAAAAGCCGGAATTATCAAGCCCGGGGTTCCGCTTGTCGTGGGAGAACGCAAACCCGGACCGCGCAGCGTCATCCTGAGCCGCGCCGGAGAATGCCGCGCCCCTGTCAAGGCGATCGGTCGGGATTTCGATTGCCGCGTGACCGGTCCGCCGTTTGCCCAGTCGTTTTGCTACGAGAGCGCCGGATTGCGGATCGAGGCGAGCCCATTGGGTCTTGCCGGGCGTTTCCAGGGCGAGAATGCGGCGGTGGCGGCGGCCGCGCTGGAGGGGTTGCGCGCCGGATTTCCGCGCATCACGCAAGACGCGATCGTCGAAGGATTGCGGACCGCGAAATGGCCATGCCGTCTGGAGCGGGTCTTGGACGATCCGCCGGTCATCATTGATGTCGCCCACAACGCGGCGGGCGCGCAACGGCTAGCCCAGGAGTTTGCGCGCGCCGTTGTCGTCCTTGCCGTCGCCGCTGACAAGGACGCGGGCGCCATGATTGACGCCCTTGCGCCCATTGCCGCGCCGCTTATCCTCACCCAGTTTGAGGGCGCTCGCGCCATGGCGATCGAGAGGCTGCGCGCGGTCGCGGGCTGCCACCCCCATCGTCACGCAGAAGACCTTGCCGCTGCGATTCGTCTCGGTCTCGATTGCGCCGGCCCCGAAACGCCGCTGCTTATCACGGGCTCTGTTTTCACCGCGGGCCAAGCCCGTCAGTGGCTCGTGCGCACGGGTCAGGCTCGGGGCATTGCATTTCGGTGACGCAGCGCCGGGGTTTCAATAGCGGTAGTGTTCCGGCTTGAAGGGGCCGTCGACCGGAATGCCAAGATATGCGGCCTGCTTCTCGCTGAGCTGAGTGAGTTTCGCGCCGAGTTTGCCGAGGTGCAGCGCGGCCACTTCTTCGTCGAGCTTCTTCGACAGCGTGTAGACCTTGCCGACTTCGTAGTTTTCTTTTTCGGTCCACAGCGAGATCTGGGCGAGGGTCTGGTTCGAGAAGCTGTTGGACATTACGAAGGACGGGTGGCCCGTCGCGCAGCCGAGGTTCACCAAACGCCCGCGCGCGAGCATGATGATGCAATGGCCGTCGGGGAAGATGAATTTGTCGACTTGCGGCTTGATGTTGAGTTCCGTGACGCCCGGTTGCGCTTCGAGCCACGCGACGTCGATCTCGGAATCGAAGTGGCCGATGTTGCACACGATCGCCTCGTCCTTCATCGCTTGCATGTGCTCGCCGCGAATGACGTCGCAGCAACCGGTCGTCGTGACGAAGATGTCGCCGAGCGGCGCGGCCTCTTCCATCGTCGTGACTTGGTAGCCTTCCATGCACGCCTGCAACGCGCAGATGGGGTCGATCTCGGTGATGATCACGCGCGCGCCGAGACCGCGCATGGCCTGGGCGCAGCCCTTGCCGACGTCGCCATAGCCCGCGACGACGACGACCTTGCCGGCCATCATGACGTCGGTGGCGCGCTTGATGCCGTCCGCCAGCGATTCGCGGCAGCCGTAGAGGTTGTCGAACTTCGACTTCGTGACGGAATCGTTGACGTTGATCGCGCGCGTCCGCAGGCTACCTTTCTGCATCATCTGGTAGAGGCGGTGCACGCCGGTGGTCGTCTCTTCCGACACGCCTACCCATCCCTTCACGACATTGTGCCAGCGGTTCGGCGTTTGCGCGTGGATGCTGTGGAGCAGTTCGTCAATGATCGTGACTTCCTTGTTGTCGCGGCAGACTTCCGGCAGCTTGCCGTGCTTCGCGAAGTGCTCCTCGAACTCGCAGCCACGATGGATCAGCAACGTCGCATCGCCGCCATCGTCGACGATCAAATTCGGGCCCGAACCGTCCGGCCAGCACAGGGCCTGGTCAGTGCACCACCAATATTCTTCGAGCGTCTCACCCTTCCACGCAAACACCGGCACGCCCGCGGCAGCAATCGCGGCGGCGGCGTGATCCTGCGTCGAGTAGATGTTGCAGCTTGCCCAACGCACATCCGCGCCGAGATCGACGAGTGTCTCGATCAACACGGCCGTCTGGATGGTCATGTGCAACGACCCCGATACCCGCGCACCCTTCAACGGTTTCTTTGCGGCATAGCGTTCGCGGATCGCCATGAGTCCCGGCATCTCCTTTTCGGCCATGTCGATCTCTTTGCGGCCCCACTCGGCCAGGCTCATGTCCGCGACTTTGTGCTTCAAACTTTTTTCGACCGTGACTGACATGTTCATTCTCCCTCTTACGGTTAAGATTCACCACGGAGACACGGAGAAGAAGAACAATATCTCTTTCTCTGCGAGGCTCTGCGTCCTCTGCAACTCTGCGTTCAATATCCCAACGCAAAGTCGCGGAGGACGCAGAGCCTCGCAGAGATAATGCAAACAAGAGTCCTTCTTATTTTGCGCCTTTGTTCCTTTGCGTCTTTGTGGCAAAACTTTTTTTGCTTTGCGTTGCTAGATCAATCTCGCAAACGGCTACCGGTCTTTCGATGCAGCGGAAACTCACTTTTTTGGATCGTACGGTCGTGATAGTAGTCGTGTCCGCCGCGTCGAGGACGGCCTGCATGGCGGCAATGCCGCTCTTCGTTTCGTTTTCCGCCCAACCGAGGGTGAGGAACGCGATGTTCACGACCTCGCCCATGATGTCTGGGCGCGCGTAATCCGGGTGGCCCACCGAACCGAGATAGACTTGCCCGGTGCTCAGACCGATCTTAAGGTCCTCGGCGATGATGCTCTTCGCGCGCAGGGCCGTCTGCACCGCGCGCGACGCATGGTCGTGTCCCGAGAAGAAGCAGAGGAATTGATCACCCATATACTTGATCGGCACACCGCCATACCGTTGCGTCGTGTCCGTCAGCGTGAAGAACAACCCGTTCGCCCACGCCGCGAAATCGCGCGGCTCCATATGCAACGACCGCTCGTATGCTCCGTGCACACTCGACGCCAGCACCGTCGCTTCGAACACGTCCTTCCGATCCGTCGCATCGTCCAGCAACCAATCCGCCGACACGCCCAGCAACCGCGCCAACGGTGATAGCACGGCAATGTCCGGCGCGTTTTCGCCGCGTTCCCATTTCGACACCGCCTGCGGGCTGATGCCGAGCGCGTTTGCGACGTCTTGCTGTTTCAGGCCGCGCTTTTCGCGTTGGGCCCGAATGCGGAGTCCCAGATCACGCAGATTCATGGCGAACCTTTCCTTGCAGCTTGTCGCTTCCTGTCTCGCGTACAGGGTATCTCGAAACAGAGCCTGCAGGCAATGACGCAACGGTTGTTTTGATTCGCGGACGCGTTTATCGTGCGTTCTCCGGGGAGGGGGCGATCGATCCGGTCCGTGCGGAAAAAGGGCTATAAAAGCGCCAGATTGTCGCGGTGGACGAGTTCGTCGAAATCTTGGCGGCCGAGAATGCCCTTGATTTCGGCGCTTTTTTTTCCTTTTATGCGAGCAATGTCCTCGCTTGAGTAATTCACAAGGCCGCGCGCGATGGCGCGCCCCGTCCCGTCGATGATCTGGACGCTGTCGCCCATGTCGAAGACGCCGTTCACGGCTTTGACGCCCGCCGCCAACAGGCTGCGCCCTTGGGTCAATAGGGCTTTGCAGGCGCCGTCGTCGATGACGAGCTGGCCGCGCGCGGTGCGTCCAAACGCGATCCAGCGTTTGCGTTGCGGCATTGAGTGATGCGGCTTGCCGAAGGTCGTCATGGGGCCGGCGTTTTCGAGCACGGAATGAATCACTTCTTTGCGGCGGCCATTCGCGATCACCAGGGGAACGCCTGCCGCGCACGCGATGCGCGCCGCATCGAGTTTGGTCTTCATGCCGCCGATGGAATGCTCGCCCGCCGCGCCGCCTGCGAGGGCTTCGATTTCCGGCGTGATCGAGGGGACGTGGCGGATGAGTTTGGCGTTGGCGTGGCGTGCGGGGTTTTTGTCGAAAAGCCCGTCCACATCGCTCAAGATGATGCAGAGGTCGGCGTCGATCTTGACGGCGATGCGCGCGGCCAACGTATCGTTGTCGCCGAAGGAGAGTTCGTCGGTGGCGACGGAGTCGTTTTCGTTGATGATGGGCACCACGCATCCGAGATCGAAGAGGGCTTTCACGGTGTTGCGGATGTTCAGGTAGCTGCGCCGTTCGTCGAGTTCACGCGCGCTGAGCAGCACCTGACCGACCTTGATGCCGTCGCCATAGGCTTCGAAGAGAGTTTCGTAGTAGTGCATGAGGCGCGACTGGCCGATGGCCGCCGTGGCTTGTTTGAGCGGAAGGGTTCTTGGGCGTTGCTGCATGTTGAGTATGCGCATGCCGCAGCCGACCGCTCCGGAGGTCACGATTAGGATGTTGATGCCGTGTTTATTCTTGAGGTCGGCCAGTTCCTTGACCATGCCTTCCATTACGGCGCCGTCGAAGCCTTGCTGGTTGCTGAGCAGGGCCGTGCCGATTTTCACGACGAGTGTGCGCACCTCCTTGCCAAAGAAAGGGGGGGGCGTTTCGCCGCGTCCGGCGGCTTGTTTTCGCTTTGCTGTTGTCACGTCTCGGCGTTTCCTGGATTCGATGGGCAGTCGCTGCGTCGTATCTTAGCCTTTACCGCAGGGGCCGTTCCAACAAATCGCATTCGACCCACGAACACGCGCCTTTTTGACGCGTGATGCGCACGGTCTTGATTTCGTATCGGGTGAACGCGAGCGTTGCGCCGCCCTTGATGCCCGGCACACGAAGTTTCGCGCGCGCCGTGCCGCCGGCCGTTTCGACCAGACGAACGATTAGGGCTTTTCCGTCCTCGCTCTGTTTGAGCGCCGCAAGATGCACATTGTCGCCTTCAACTCGCACCGTGTCGGTTCCCGCC
>JAKJDA010000112.1:0-319 GCA_022706165.1 Candidatus Hydrogenedentota bacterium
CCCAGCCGGGCCTAGCACGCGGTGCAAAGTCCAAAACAACCCGCCTTCCATCAACATCAGCGCTCCGATCGTGCCCGGCACGCCGCCGATCAAAATCACCAAGAACACTGCCAGCTATACCGTGACCTACACCGGCATGGCCAACGTGACCCTCGCTCCGGGCGACGTCACGCTGCATGCCACCGGCACGGCCTCCGGCACGATTTCGGTGACGGGTTCCGGCACATCGACCCGGACGGTCGCCATCAGTGGCATCGCCGGCGATGGAACCCTAGGCATTTCGATTGCCTCGGGCACGGGCACGGACTACTGGGACCAG
>JAKJDA010000112.1:329-8506 GCA_022706165.1 Candidatus Hydrogenedentota bacterium
CGACGTTCATCGTCGACAATACGGCGCCCGCCGTGACCGTGACGCCGCCCAGTGATATCGATCCGAACACGGGACTCTGGCGCACGCGCCACGGACCGCTCGTGTTCACGGTCGACTATGCTGAACTGCACATGAGCGCGATAACCTTGGCCGCCTCTTCCGTGCAACTGAACACAACCGGCACTGTGACGGTGGGTTCCGTAACGGTTGACGGCTCCGGCCTCGCCACGCGCACGGTGACGTTGAGCGACATCAACGGCGACGGCGCGGTGGGCATCCGAATCCCGTCGGAAACCGCCATAGACCATGCCGGCAACCTGGCCTTGGCCTCGCCCAACAGCGCGACCATGCCGGTGGACAACACGCCGCCGACGATAGCGGTTTCCGGTCCGACTCCGATCATCAGCAACCGCGGTCCCGTGACGTACACGGTCACCTACGGCGGCGCCGATGAAATATCGCTGACTCCGGCGTTGGTGAGTCTCGCCCGGACGGGCACCGCCACGGCTGCCGTTCAGGTGACCGGTTCCGGCCTGACGACACGCACCATCACCCTTTTCAACATGCGGGGCGATGGCACGATCATCGTGAACGTCCAACCGAACAGCGCCGCCGATAAATTCGGCAACGTGGCCCCTGCGGCCTCATCGGGCGTTCAAGACGTGCTGCGCGTCGACAACACGAAGCCCGTGATCCTCCTCAATGGAAGCGAGACGGTGAACATCGAGTACACCGACTGCTACACCGATGCCGGGGCGACCGCCTTCGACGACATCGACGGCGAAATCACCGATCGGATAGTCACGGTCAACCCCGTGGACACGCTGTATCCTGAATCCATCACCTACAGCGTGCGCTACAACGTCAGCGACACCGCCGGCAACGCAGCCGACGAAGTCATCCGCACCGTGATCGTCAGTCGCCTGCCCAAACTCAGGACGATCGTCAACCTGCTGGGCGGCACGGCTTCCTACGGAGGCAACACCTGCCAGGCCACCATTATGGCGGGTCGTTTGACCGGAACGCGCACCAACGTCGTCATCGACCGTGCGCCGCGGTTCGCGATTCCGAACAGCCCCTTGAACATTGAATGCGGCCTGTGCTTCTCCATCGAGCCGGAAACCACCTTCGTGTTCGGCAACTTCATCGGCACCGTGACCATCTGGTACGAAGACGACGGCACCGGAAATGTCAAGGGCAGTGGCGGCCGCGTGCCCATTTCGACCCTGAAGATGGTTCGCAAGAATGGACGCACCGGCAACGTCGAAATCTACAACGGTTCGAAAGCGTTGCCGTTGGCTCGCCACGACCCAGAAGCCAAGTCCTTCACCGTAGACGCCGAAGTCTGGGGTCTTTATGCCTTGGCGGGCGCTCCCAACTATCTGGCGAATCCGGACGCCGACACCGATCGCGATGGCATCCTGGACATTGTCGAGGATGACAACCACGACGGTCTCTGGTCGCACGTCGACGCCAACTTCCCGATGCGTTGGCCCTATCCGGGCAACGAAACCGACTGGATGAATTGGGACACGGACGGCGACGGCGTTTCCGATGGCGTGGAAATCGCTCTCGGCACGAACCCGCTTGATCCGAACAGCCCCACCCACGCTGGCGGCACGACAGGCGTTCCCGTAACGGTTATGCCGGGCCTTGCCGCACTCGCGGCGATGTTTGGGGCCATTGGGCTGCGCGCGATGCGACGCAAGCGCTAAACGAAAAGTTGACTCCTCTTTCAAGGGGCGCCGATCTTCACGATCGGCGCCCCTCCTTTTCGTACAGGGCCAGGCAGCGCCCCCCATCAGACGTCGCAGTTCCTCCGCTCAGTTCCGTGCGTTTGACTTGTCGCGAGCAATCTGGCATAGTGTTCCGGATGGGAAAAGGTAGGAATTCGCCCCGCGATGGAGGACGGGGCGGAACGAAAGCCCTCCAATGGCTTGTCTTCTTACCCGCTTTTTCGAGTCCCGTGCTGCACGGGACTGCTCCGAAAAGGCGAAGTTGCCCCAGACGGCGCGTGTTTGCAAAAACGCTTGCCTCGCAACCTCCGGTGCGCAACAGCGCCCGGCGGGCAACGCTTTCCTGCCTCCAGAAACGGTATGCGCATACGCGGAGTGCGGCGGCGTACGGAATGGGCCTTTGTCCCGCTCTCCGCACAGGCAACAGAGCAATGAGAAGGGGAAACGAACATGGCGACTAAGATTGGCATCAACGGATTCGGGCGGATTGGCCGCAACGTGTTCAAGCTGCTCATGGAAGACAAGAACTTCGACGTAGAGTCGATCAACGACTTGACCGACGCGAAGACCCTCGCGCATCTGCTCAAGTATGACAGCGTTTTCGGCGTCTACGATGCCGATGTCTCCTCGACGGAAGACGCGATTGTCGTCAACGGCAAGGCCATCAAGGTGACGGCCATCAAGGAGCCGTCCGAGATTCCATGGAAGGCCGTTGGCGCGGACATGGTTCTGGAATCGACCGGCCGGTTCACCACGAAGGAAGCCTGCTTGAAACACGTCGCCGCTGGCGCCAAGAAGGTGTTGTTGAGCGTTCCGCCGAAGGATGCGGTCGACGCGATCATCGTGGTCGGCGTAAACTGCGACACCCTGAAACCGACCGATGTGGTGGTTTCGAACGCGAGCTGCACGACCAACTGCTTGGCCCCGATGGCCAAGGTCCTTCACGAGAACTTCGGCATCAAGCGCGGTCTGATGACCACCGTCCATGCCTACACGAATGACCAACAGGTGCTGGACATGCCGCACAAAGACCTGCGCCGCGCCCGCGCCGCCGCGAACGCCATCATCCCGACGACCACCGGCGCGGCCCGTGCGGTCGGCAAGGTGCTCCCGGCGTTGGCCGGCAAGCTCGACGGTTTTGCAATGCGCGTGCCGGTGATTGACGGTTCGGTTGTCGACCTGTCGGTCGAGTTCGAGAAGCCCGTCACGAAGGAAGGCATCAACGCGGCGATTAAGGCGGCAGCGGAAGGATCGCTGAAGGGCATCCTGCAGTATTGCGAAGACCCAATCGTCTCCTGCGACGTCATCGGAAACGCGCATTCCAGCGTGTTCGACGCCCTATCCACGATGGTCATGGGCGAGAACTTCGCGAAGGTTGTCTCCTGGTACGACAACGAGTTCGGCTACTCGAACCGTTGCGTTGACCTGTTTCGCGCGATGGCGAAATAACGATCGTGCCGGGGCTCGCGCGGGACATGCCGTGCGAGCCCCATTTTTCGATCGAGATGGACGCGATACACCGGGCAGCGATGCCCTGTTTATCCCATTCATTTCAGACTGGTCACAGCGAAAGGGAATACGGATTATGAACAAGCTGACGCTCGACAAGTTGGATGTCAACGGCAAGCGCGTGCTGATGCGCGTGGACTTCAACGTGCCGCAGAACGCGGACGGCACGGTGCGCGACGATACGCGCATCCGCGCAGCCCTGAAGAGCATCAACTATGTCCGCGAAAACGGCGGGATGCTGATCCTCATGTCGCACCTGGGGCGCCCGAAAGACCCCAAGAAAGCCGAGACGCCGGAAGAGGCCGCGAAGATCGTCGCCAAGAATGAAACCCTGACGATGGGACCGATCGCGGATCGCTTGCGCGAGTTGGTGGGCGGCAATGTGACGAAGTTGGATGCGCTCGTGGGACCCGAAGTCTCGGCGGCGGTTGCGGCGATGCAGCCTCGCGACATCATCGTGCTCGAAAACACGCGCTTCCACAAAGGCGAGACAAAGAACGACCCCGAACTGTCGCAACAGCTGGCCAAGCTTGGCGACGTCTACGTGAGCGACGCATTCGGTTCGGTCCACCGCGCGCACTGTTCGACGGAAGGCGTGACGGCATTCATTCCCGGCCCGTCCGCGGCGGGTTTCCTGGTTGCAAAAGAAATGGAATATTTTGGCCGCGTGCTGAACGAACCGGCCCGTCCGCTGACGGCCATCTTGGGCGGCGCAAAGGTGTCGGACAAGATTCCCGTGATCGACAACCTGCTGAACTTGGTCGATTGCCTCATCATCGGCGGCGGCATGGCCTTTACGTTCCTGAAGGCTTTGGGACAAGAGATCGGCGACTCTCTTCTAGACGAGGGCGGCATCGAGGTTGCCAAATCCGCGATGGCAAAGGCCAAGGAGAAGGGCATCGAATTGCTGCTCCCGGTCGATACGGTCGTCGCAGACGCCTTCTCGCCGGACGCCAATGCAAAGGTTGTCGAAGCGGGCCAGATCGAGGCCGGTTGGCAGGGGTTGGATATTGGCCCGAAGACCATCGCGCTCTTTTCCGGCGCCATCAAGAAGTCGAAGACAGTCGTCTGGAATGGCCCGGTGGGCGTGTTCGAAATGGAGAAGTTCGCGGCCGGCACGAAGGCCATCGCCAATCTGCTTGCCGAGACGCCGAGCGTGACCAGCGTTATTGGCGGCGGCGACACGGCGGCAGCCGTTGTGCAGTTCGGGCTGGAAGACAAGATGTCGCACGTATCCACCGGCGGCGGCGCGTCGCTCGAAATGCTCGAAGGCAAGGAACTGCCGGGTTTGGCGGCGTTGACGAACGCCTAGACGTTATATTGGGTGTCGCCGAGGCGCTGGGTACGGCGCAGCGGTGAGGATAGAGAACGGAAGTCGAGAGGAAGCTACCTGCCCCTCGGGCGCGCGCAACACCGACGCCGCACTGGGAGTCAGGCGCATCGAACAAGGAAAAGGTGAATCATGAGCATCACGAAAGAAAAAAAGACCGCAGTCATCAAACAGCACGCAAAGCACGAAGGCGACACGGGTTCGGCGGACGTGCAGATCGCGATCCTGACGGAACGCATCAACACGTTGACCGAGCATTTCAAAGCGCACCCGAAAGACCATGCCGGCCGCCGTGGCCTCTTGATCCTGGTTGGGCGCCGCCGCCATTTGCTGAACTACCTGCGTGCGCAAGACCTCGAACGGTATCGCGCGTTGGTCCAGACCTTGGGACTGCGCAAGTAATCTTCGTTCGACGAGGCGGCGGATCCCGCATACGCCGCCTCGCCGAACGCGTTGTAATGATCTTCGACAGGAACAAGAGCGAACAAATCGCCGGAACGAAATGGGAGTCGTTCCACACACGAAAAGAAATGGAGTGAAACAGAATGACAGAACGTCTCTCCGTACAAATCGGGGACGCCGAACTCTCCTTTGAGACAGGCAAAATAGCCCGGCAGGCCCACGGCGCCGTGATGGTCACGCAAGGCGAAACCATGGTGCTGTCCACCACAGTGGTCGCGCCCGAGGCAAAGCCAGGCCAGGGCTTTTTCCCCCTCACGGTCGACTACCGTGAAAAAAGTTCGTCCGCCGGCCGGATTCCGGGCAACTTCTTCCGTCGTGAAGGCCGTCCCACCGAACGCGAAGTGCTCATATGCCGCCTGACCGACCGCCCGCTGCGCCCCTTGTTCCCCAAGGGCTTTGTCAACGAAGTCCAAGTCTTCTCCACCGTCTTCTCCGCCGACAACGAGAACGACCCTGACGTGATGTCGATCAACGGCGCCTCCGCCGCCCTCTCGATCTCCAAAATCCCCTTCGCCGGGCCCATCGGCGCGGTTCGCGTCGGCATGTTCGACGGCCAATTGGTTGTCAACCCCGGCATATCGCAACGCCCGGACAGCCAACTCGACGTCGTTATCGCGGGTTCCAAAGACGCCATCATGATGGTCGAAGGCCGCGCCCAGGAACTCTCCGAGGAAATGATGCTCCAGGCGCTTGAATTCGGCCACAAACACATCAAGGATATCTGCGCCTGCATCGAAGCCCTTCGCGCGAAAGTCGGCGTTGAAAAAATGACGTTTGCCCCGCCCGCGATCGATCCCGCCGTGGTCGCCGACGTGGAAGCTCTCGCCAAGGACCGTTTGCGGCAGGCCCTGGGCATTGCCGAGAAGATCACGCGCTACGAGACCATCGGCAACTTGCGTAAAGAAGTCGAGACGACCCTCTTGGCTCGATACGGCGAAGAAGCCATCGCCGACCGCGCGAGCGAAATCAACGAGGCCTACGACAACCTCGAAAAGAAAACGATGCGCGAACAGGTTGTCAAGGAAGGCCGTCGCATTGACGGACGCGACCACGACACCGTTCGCCCGATCACCATTGAAGTCGGTTTTCTGCCGCGCGTCCATGGGTCGTGCCTGTTCACCCGCGGCGAGACCCAGGCCATCGTCACCACGACCTTGGGCACCAGCCGCGACGAACAGCGTCTCGATGAATTGACCGGCGAGGAATTCCGGCGTTTCATGCTGCATTACAACTTCCCGTCCTGGTCGGTCGGCGAAGTGCGCCCCGTCCGCGGTCCCGGTCGCCGCGAGATCGGTCACGGAAAATTGGCCGAACGCGCCATTGAAGCCGTGCTGCCCTTTTCGACGGCTACGGATGGCACGGACGATGACAACAGCTTTCCGTACACGGTTCGCGTCCTGTCGGACATCACCGAAAGCAACGGTTCGAGTTCAATGGCGACTGTCTGCGGCGGCATCCTGAGCTTGATGGACGCCGGCGTGCCCATCAAGGCCCCCGTCGCAGGCATCGCGATGGGCCTTATCAAAGAGGGCGACGACGCGTGCGTGCTGACCGACATCATGGGCGCCGAAGACCACCTCGGCGACATGGATTTCAAGGTCTGCGGAACCGCCCACGGCATCACGGCGTTCCAGATGGACATCAAAATTCAGGGCATTACCAGCGAGCTGATGAAAAAAGCCCTGGATAAGGCCCGCACGGCCCGCCTGCACGTGCTGGACAAGATGATCGAAGCGCTCGAAAAGCCGCGCGCCGACATCTCCCCCTATGCGCCGCGCATCTACACCATCAAGATTGACGTCGACAAGATCCGCGAAGTCATAGGGCCCGGCGGCAAGGTCATCCGCGAAATTCAAGCCCAATCCGGCGCGGAGATCGAAATCGAGGACGATGGCACGATCAACGTCGCAGCGGTTAACCAAGAAAACGCCGAGAAGGCCATCGATCTCATCCGATCGATCGTCGCGGTGCCGGAAGTCGGCCAAATCTACAAAGGCGCCGTAACCCGAATCATGAACTTTGGCGCCTTTGTCAGCTTGGTCGGCAGCAAAGAAGGTTTGGTCCACATTTCCCAACTTGCCCCATACCGCGTGAACGAAGTCACCGACGTCGTCAACGTGGGCGACGAAGTGCAGGTGAAAGTCGTCGAGATCGACAAAATGGGACGCATCAACCTCTCCAAAGTCGAGGCGGAACGCGATCTCGGCCTTCTGAGTGAAGAGGACATGGCGCGCATGGACGAGGCCGCTTCGCAGGGAGGTCACGGGGGATCGCCCCGCAGCCATGATCGCGGACGCGGCGGCGATCGTGGCGGACGCCCTCCCCGTCATGGCGGCGGACGCGATCGGCGCTAGCTTCTTTGGGCAAATCATACGACGCGAAAGGCCCTTCCGTTTAGGAAGGGCCTTTCCCTCGATCGGGGCGTCACATGAGCCGCGCGCTTCCGTTGGAACAGGGCAGACGGGTTGATTTCGAGAGCACGGGCTGATACAGTGCTTCCTACTGACGGCGTAACCTGCTGTACGAGGCGATCTTGGCGAGGTTTCATGCCGGACCGGGGCGTGCGTTCGCAATATCCGGACACTTCAGAAAAACGTTGTGCCCCTGTTGCTCGCGCGTAGCGGTGAATTATACGAAAGCCGAACTATCATGCAGACCCTACTATCCATCGTCACGCAACGAAAAGACCTCAGCCGCGAACAAGCGGCCGCAGGAATGCGTCTGCTCATGTCCGGCGAAGCCACACCGGCTCAAATCGGCGCATTTCTCGCCGCCCTGCGAGTCAAAGGCGAGACCGTTGACGAGATCAGCGGATTTGCCGAAGTCATGCGCGAGATGGCCACCCCAATCACGACCTGCCGCCGTCCGCTCGTCGACACCTGCGGCACGGGGGGGGACCACGCCGGAACCTTCAATATTTCCACCACAGCCGCTTTTGTCGTCGCAGGGGCCGGCGTTGCCGTGGCCAAACACGGCAATCGCAGCGCAACCAGCAAATGCGGCAGCGCCGATGTCCTCGAAGCCCTGGGCGTCAATATCGACGCCACCCCGGAGCAGGTGCTCCGCTGCATTGACGAGACCGGCATCGGATTCCTGTTTGCCCGCTCGGTACACACCGCCATGAAGCATGTGGCGCCCAT
>JAKJDA010000113.1:0-1970 GCA_022706165.1 Candidatus Hydrogenedentota bacterium
GGATCGCGCGAAATCCAGTTGCCGACTCGACGCCAAGGAAACGGCCCTTCGCCGATCTCGCACGAACATGGCGACGCCCGCCAAAAACAACGTCGCGCACAGCGCAAAATCGCCAGGCAAATTCCGCAATACCGGCGAATTCTTCCGATCGAACTGCACCGCCTTGTTGTGCATCGTCTCGAGCGGCGTCCAAAACAGGGCCGCTTTCTTCACAAGGCGCCCCAACGCCAAGAACGGATCATCGCGCACCGCCTGGCAAGCCTGCCCAAAATAATGCCACGACGTCCGCACTTCGCCTATCGGCTTTCCCAAACGATAGGCGAGATGTTTGCTGAATCCCATGAAAATATACATCGTGTCGCGCGGGTAAAAGGACTCGGCGTCGTATTGAGCCGTGCCGGCCGAGGCGGTTCGGTTGCCAATGAAAAAGTTCACGCCCGCGGTAGGCATGATCAACACGAATTCGCCCGACGCACGGTAGTTGCGGATGGTCACCGGCGCGATCGCCAACACAACGCCCAAGAGGAACGCCATTGGCATGCGCCAGCGCATGACGATCGCGCCCTGTTTCTTCCACGCCATCCACCCCACCCAAACGGCGGCAACGGGAATGAACGAGAGGTTGATCGGCCCAGCGACGCACAGCGCTCCAAGCAACAGCCCCGCGAGCAACGCGCGACTCCACGCAGGGCGCTCGGCCCAAGCCGTCATGGCAAGCAACAGCAACAACTTCAGAAGAATAAGCAGCACAATCGCATGCAGCTCGCCCTCGTTGTAGATAAAGCCCCAATATCCCGCGAGAAGCCCCGCGAATATCAGACCCGGAACGCGGCCCAGAAGCTTTCGTCCCAAAAAATAGCCGAGCAGCGCGTTCAACAGCCCGATGCCCATTTGCAGCGCGCGCGCGCCGACGTAGCTGCCCCCGGTCAGCAAGTAGAGCAGCGCGAGCAAATACGGATACGCGGGCGGCCGCATGTACGGCAGATTTCCAGGATGTCCCGGCCCACGTTCCAGCGGATAGCCCGGCGGACGGATAACCGGGGGATCGGGACGCGGCGGCCCAGGGTTTCCGATAAGCTGACGCGCCCAGTCGTCGTGAAAAGCAGGGTCCGTTGTGGGGGCCGTGAAAGTGGGGTCGTGCCGCAGATCGCACAAATACGCCGCGCGCAGCCCCGCACCCACCACGAGAATCAGCGCAAGCGCCACCATGTCGCGCACGCACGCACGCGAGAAACGCGCCCCTGTCGTTGGGTTGGAGGTCCTCATGGCGTTCTCTCGGGCGCGTCTGCCCCCGCGGAATAGAGCGTTCCCAGCACGGCCTTGCCTTCTTCCGCCATCAAGCGGCATCCTTCCGGATTGGCATGCACGGGATCGAGGTAGGGGGAGGTCTCGGCGCGCGCAAAGACCTCGAAAAGATTCAACACGGCTGTCGACGAACCCGCGCCGCGCGCCACTTCCTCGATAATGCGCTGATACTCGTTCGGACGGGGAAAAGGGGCGCTCCACTGTTCGCGCACGGGCCAGACGACAAAAGCCGTCTTGACGCCGCGCCGATGGCAAGCGTCGCGAATCGCGCGAAGCGACTGCGCAAATTCCTCCGGCGACTCGCGCACCATCGGCCCGTCTGGAGCAAGAATGCGGACAAGGTTGGTGTGTTGCATGGTCAATTTAAGCCAGCAATAAAACCGGCTGCGCATGAGGGGACGTTCCCATTGCGTCAGCGCCAATCGCCGCGCCGCCTCGCGATCGGACATGCTCCAACGCTCCGCGTCGTTGGCCCAAAATTGCACGATAACGACATCCGGCTCGAGCGCGAAACCTTTGCTCTGCAAATAGCGCAGCCCCTGAAACGCGGAGTACCCATAGACGCCCGCGTTGATCACATCCCATTGAGTTCCGCCCCCGAACTCGTCAAGCATGCGTTGCAACTGTGCGGGCCACGTGTCCGCATCGTTCACGCCGAGGCCAAA
>JAKJDA010000113.1:1999-8169 GCA_022706165.1 Candidatus Hydrogenedentota bacterium
CTGTCCCTTGGGGGCCACCTCCGGCCCTCGAAGGCCCAACGCGTTCGTGCTGAACGCAAAATCGATGCTGTCGCCCTCGGGCGAAGTTCCCGTGACGCGCAGACCGCGCAGGTTTGGCTTGAGCGCCCAGAACAGATACGGATCAAACGTAGCGGCCTCGTTGATTGCAGGCACGCCGAGCACTTCCATCGTGCGTCGCCATGCGCCCAGCGTTCGGTCATCAAGCGAAGGGACAACAAGTCGCGCGGCGCCCTCGATCAATGCGGCAAACGCGACAAGGATGACGATCCAAACTGCCGCGACGCGCCCCCACATTCGCCCGCTTGGCCGTTGCGCCCGGGTGGTCTCGGCGGCCATCACCCAAAGATTCCCTTCGTCACGCGCGCCGCGAAAATAGGCAGATACAACGGCAACAGATGCGGTTTGGGGTAGTCACGTACAATCCGCGCCACACGGCGCGGGTTGAGAAAGAAACGCCGGTTGGCCCTTCGCTGATACGCAAACAACACATTGTCCGGCAGTTCAGTGAGATTGACGCGAATATACGTGAACGTCGCGTCCCTATAGTCAAGCCCCGCGAGTTTCTCGGGATGCTGCCGCTCGACCATGCGATAAAGCTCCGTGTTGGGATACGGCACGACCGTCAAGAACGTAGCCAGATGGAGCCTCGATTCGCAAGCCGTATCGATGGTTTGCTGCAATTCGTCCTCGGTCTCGGTAGGAAAACCGAGCATCACGAAACCGAACGTGAGCAGCCCCAGGCGCGCGGCCTCCTCAAGATTGCCGAGGAAGCGCGGAATGTCGAGACGCTTGCCCGTATATTCCTGCAAACGCGGCGATCCTGTTTCCAGCGGAAACGCGCAAAAATACAGCCCCGCATCATGCAAGGCCGCAAAAAGATCGGGCGTCGCGGCATCCGCGCGAATGCCGTTGGGCAGGGCCATCGCGATTGCCCCAAGACGCTGCGTGACGAGGCGGCATATCTCGAAAACGCGGTCGTGGTCGTCCGTGAACGTATCGTCGAGAAACTCAATCTCGTCCACGCCGTAGTCGCGCCGGTAATGTTCGATCTCCGCGACAACGCGTTCGGGAGAATGCGCGCGATGGCGTTTCCCAAAAATCTTGTGGCACCAAATGCAGTGATATGGACAGCCCCGACTCGTGACCATCGAGATGTAGCGCCGACGCGGAATGGGCGGCATCGACTGTTGCTTCCAATATGCCTGCACATGGATGAGGTCGTACGCGGGCATCGGCAACATGTCCAGATCGTCGATGAGCGGCGTGAGCCCTGGGTTGCGCACAATCTCTCCGCTGGCATCGCGCCACATCAATCCTGGGATATGACCAAGATTGCCACGGTCGAAGTCCGCTTGAAACAAGCTATCGAAGGCAATCTCGCCTTCGCCCGCGACAGCGGCATCCGCACAGTTGCCGTCGAGCGCCCGCATCTCCGCCGCGCTGACATGCGGTCCGCCCAGCACGAGAAAGGCCTTGGGCAACCCTTCCCGAATGCGCCGCGTCACCAACGGCAGCGCATACGCCGCCGAACTAAACGCGCCAAGGCCCACCACATCCGCTCCGAATGCAACGGCTTGCCGCGCCAACTCCTCGTACGTGCAGTTGGTCAGACGTTGATCGACGATCCGGATATCCAGATCGTGTCTTGATCGCACGTATGCCGCGAGATACAGCAGCCCGATAGGCGGCGTCGTGAGTGGATACAGCGCAGGGCGCCGCCCCACGCTGGCCAAAAAAAGTCGCCATCGTTTTTTAGGTGCGCTGCTCATCGCCACGATGACTCCGTCGCCGCCTGCGGACGATTCCCCTCGACACGAATAAGCTGTTCACGCGCCCACGCCAATTCCGGGTCAAGCGCAAGGGCCCGGCGAAATGCGCGGGCCGCGTCCTCGGCGCGATTCGCCCGCACCAGCGCGAGGCCCAGCGCGGCCTGGAGAGACGCGCTGTCCGGCGACGCTGCAAGCGCTTCCCGAAGCGTCGCGATCGCCTCGTCTTCACGTTTTTTCGCACACAACAAGGCCGCGAACTGCATGCGCTCCGTTTGGCACGTTGGACACAGAGCCGCCGCCTGCGCATAGGCCTCGATAGCGTCGACGGTCTGCCCCAACGCCGCATAGCCCTTGGCCAGCGCTTGATATGCCGCACGACGCCCCTCCGGGCATATCTCGGAAAAACGCCGCAAACACGCCAAACCAAACACAACTTCGCGTGTCGCAGAAAGCCCAGGTTCCGTCAACAAAGCAGGAGGCCACGCCGCCGGGTCCTTGGCGAAGGCGTTGTCAAGCGCCTTGGCGAAAGGTTGCACGAACTTGTCCCCCACATCGAAATACGCCCAATCGAACGTTGGCCCGGCAGAACGAGCCTGCTCGCAAACGTCCATCGCCGCATCGTATTGTCCGTCAAGCGCCAGCGCACGCGCAAGGTTCGTGTACGCGGCAAAGCAACCCGGATCGGCGTCGATCGCCCCGCGGTATTCGGCGATCGCGTCCTGTGTTTTGCCCAGTTTGCTGAACGATAACCCCCGATCGAAATGCCAGAAGCAACGATCGTCTTGCGCGTCGTAGGGCACAAACGGGTAGCTGCACACGGCATACGCCAACCCGCCCCCGGCAATGCAACCCGCCGCAAGAACATACCGGCGCGCCATGCCAAACGACGCAACGCAACATAGACCGTACGCCCCGAAAAGAATCAGAAACGGCGCTAACGGCGCGCGGAATTGCGCGTTCACAAAAAAAGGAACATAGCCCAAAAAATACACCGCAACAAAAACCAGAAGCAGCAACGGCAACGCCGCTTCTCGATCCGCAAGACGCCGGCGTTCTTGCCCGATAAACAGAACGCTCCCCAAGAGAAAGATCGTCAATAGCGCCGGAAAATCGCCTGGAATCCGCCTCAGAACGGCTGAATGCGCGCGGTCGATCTCAACGGCCTTGTTGTGGCGCCATTCCACCGGCCCCCAGAACATCAATGCCTTTTTCAGCGTCAGGCGCAACGCATCCTTCGGGCGTTCGCGGATATAGTCAAGCGCCTTGTCCCGGAAAAAATCCGAGAGATCGCGCACCGACATCGTTCTGCCAAACTTCTTGCCAAGCACATGCCGCATCTCGATGAACTCATAACATGCGCCGTTGCCGCCGTACTCGGGATAATCCCACGAAAATACGCCCGTGGCCTTCGGGTTATTGCCGATGAAAAAATTGATGCCGCCGACAGGGGCCATGATCACCCAGTTGCCCGACGCCCAATAATTGCGCGCCTGCGCGGGCAATACGCCGAGGGCATATCCCGCCAGAAATAGCGCAGGCGCGACGAGGAATCGCCTCGAACGAAGCCGCCGCCACTCAAGCGATCCCAGCCATAGCGCCGCCACCGGCAAAAACGCAAGCGTCACCGGACCCGTGAGTGCAAGTAGCCCCATGACTACGCCCGCGGCGAAACCCCAGCCCGACTTGTGTGCGAACAGCCATTGTTGCAGCGCCAGAAACAACAAAAGCGCAAAAAAAATCATCAACACAACGGCGTGCAATTCGCCCTCGTTGTAGATAAGCGCCCAATACACCGCCATGCCAAACGCGGAGAGAATCGCGGGCGCACGGCCGAACATCCGACGGGCGAGAAAAAAAACCAGGACCGCATTGACGAGGCCCAGCCCCATCTGCGCCGCATACGCGCCCAGATAGCTGCCGCGCGTCAGCAGATACGCCAACGCTAGAAAATGCGGATACGCCGGCGGTCGCATGAAGGGTTCATTCGCCGGCTGCCCAGGACCGTACTGATCCGGCACGGCATCGGCGGGATAGAATCCCGTCAGCGCGCGCGCCCAGTCGTCATGAAACGCCGGGTCTATCGCCGGAAGCGAAAAATAAGGACTCTGCTCAAGCTCGTGTAAATAGGCGACGCGCAGCCCCGCGCCGATGAGCAGAATGGCGCCCAGGGCAAACGCGTCGATCCCGATCCTTCGACGCGTGCGGTCGCCGGACAAACCCGGCGGATCGCCCTGGACTACTTCGTGCATTCGCGCAGAATATCGAGTATCTCGGCAACGGCCGCGTGCAAACCCAGGAACACGGCCCGCGAGATAATGCTGTGCCCAATATTCACTTCATTGAGCCCCGGTATCGCCGCCACCGGACGCAGATTGCGCACCGTCAGACCATGCCCCGCGTTGAACACAAGGCCGCTGTTGACGGCGCGACGCGCGGCCTGCACGAGGCGTTCGAGCTCATTATAGCGATCCAGATCGTCGGCGTTGGCATACGCGCCCGTGTGCAACTCAACGAAGTTCGCGCCCGTTTCAGCGCTCGCCTCCACTTGGTCCAGATCGGGATCAATGAACATGCTCACCTTGATCCCGTCATCACGAAAACCCTTCACGACCTCCGTCAAGCGATCGACCTGCCCAGCGACATCGAGCCCGCCCTCCGTCGTGACCTCGCGCCGGTTCTCGGGCACCAGGCACACGACTTCCGGTTTGACGCAATGCGCAATGGCAATAATGTCATCGGTTGCCGCCATCTCGAGGTTGAGACGCACCTGCAACACATCGCGCAACTGCCGCACATCGGCGTCATGAATATGCCGCCGATCTTGACGCAAATGCACCGTGATCTGATGCGCCCCCGCGAGTTCACAGACCTTCGCCGCCGCGATAAGGTCCGGCTCCTTCCCCTTACGCGCCTCGCGCAACGTGGCGACATGATCAATATTCACGCCCAATTCAATCATCGTGAACCTTCCTCTCGGTGTACGCCGCGTCATGCCCGTCCGTGCAATGATTTCCACGGCCTATCGTATCACGGACCTTTCCCCCGCTCCAACGGGCGGAGGAGGTGGCAAAAGTGGAAGATGGTGGGCGGTGGGTGATTCGAACACCCGACCCTCTGCGTGTAAAGCAGATGCTCTAACCAACTGAGCTAACCGCCCGGAGAACGGCATTGTAGCATCTGTGATTGGCGAGTGGCAACGGACGGACAAGGGCCCTCAGCGATCCCTAAAAGTGTGCCACGGGACTGTTCTTGGGTTGCGTCTCGGATCGGAAAAGTCGCGTAAGCATTTGATATGAAAGGTGGCGGAGGGTGGGGGACTCGAACCCCCAAGCCCGAAGGCGCCGGTTTTCAAGACCGGTGGATTACCATTATCCTAACCCTCCGCGCCGAAAATCAGTCGGAAACGTTATTGTAACGCATTTCAAGCAGCAAGGTCCCGTTTTTCGCAGCGCCACTCGAGGCTATGAAAAATACGCGATCCCAAACGATCACGTTGCAGTGCGCAGATTTTTTGCCGTCCCGTCGTTCGAACAAACCTTTCTTCTTTTGCACGCAGTAACTCTTCGTCGCCGCCCAGTATCCTGACCGATTCATCCTTCGCTTACATAGTCATGCGGAGATGGCGCCGCGCAGCGCCCGGTCTGTGCCACATGTTTTTTGATATCCAGCCCATGTGCAACCGGCTCCCGCGTCAGACCGAATCCGGACGCCGGTTTTCGGAATAGGGTTGACGCCTTTTCCCGAAAATGCGCACGGATCGCCCCCCATCCATGCGCTCGCGCGCTTCTTCAAGGATGTCTGAAAAGAGCCGGGCGTATGCGGCGGCCATGGCATCGACGGAGTAGGCGCCCATGATCGATTCACGCGCCTGACCGGCAAGCCGCTGATAGCGATCCGGCTCGCGGATCAACAGTGCAAGCCGTTCGGCCAGGCGCGCGGCGGAGGCGGCATCGTGCGGTTCAAGATAGCCATTCACGTCGGGTTGTACGAGTTCGCGCAACGCGCCGACATCGGTGCTGATCACCGGCTTGCCCATCGCCAGGGTCTCGACGCCGGCAAAGGGAATGCCCTCGATGCGCGAGGTGATGACCAGCGCATTTACCGAGGCAAGAAGCTCCCCCACATTCTGCACAAGACCCGGCAGCACGAAATGGTCCTTGAGTCCCGTCTCGACAATGGCCCGTTCCGTATCGGCGCGCAAGGGGCCATCGCCCGCCATCACAAAATGGACGGGAACGGGCAGAACATATCCGGCGAGTTCACGCGCCATTTCCACGAAGATCCTCGGTTGTTTTTCTTCAGAAAACCGTCCCAGAAAACACGCCAAAAACGTCCCCTCGGGAATGCCCTGCGCGCGGCGGAAGGCGCTGGAATCGAAAC
>JAKJDA010000113.1:8188-8475 GCA_022706165.1 Candidatus Hydrogenedentota bacterium
ATCCCGTTGTAAATGACCTCCACGCGGTCCGCATACTCAGAGGCGACGCCGCGGCGCCCATACCTCTCGAGCACATGTCTTCGGAGGTCCTGGCTGATGCACACGCGCCGATCCAACAACGGCGCCACCCACGCATGCTCATCAATGACGCCCGGCGATTCCTTCGAGTGCATTACGTCCGCCGTGGCAATGTGCGGGAACTTGGAACGAAGCGCGGGCAAAAAACCGAAACCCATGCGTGAATCCGAGATAAAGACGATCGAAATGTCGAGTTGCCGCACAATCCG
>JAKJDA010000114.1 GCA_022706165.1 Candidatus Hydrogenedentota bacterium
GGAACGAAGCAACGCCACCACCATCTCGGGCTGCTCCTGAAACGCCCGTTCCACTTCGCTCGCGACTTCGCGATTGCGCAAATCCTCGGGGGTGACCTGCGGGCCGGTGATGACGAGTCCCTCCTCTTCGACCTCTTCCTCGGGCTTCCGGAACGCCCGCTGCAACAAACGGCGGACCCATATGAAAGCGCCAATGACAAGCAACAACTTCAACGCATTTATGCCATACCCCTGGAACATGGTCAAAAGCGTCACGCCCGCGACGCCCGCCACCGTCGCCTGAGCCTGCGCCAACTGCGCCACATCAAAAGCCCGCCATTTCTGCTTCTGATCGTCCGTGAGCGGCTCAGGCTCGACCTTGCCGGTGGGCTTGCCGCCCTCGTCCAGCACAGGCCGGTAATTGCTCTCCATGAGCACGCTCACCGAATACCCTATCACATCACCCGGATTGTTCGTGGTCTCCGTAGTCCTTTTCGACGGCTCGTTGTTCTCCAACGTCTGCTCGGTCGTCTCCTCCGTAATCGTCCCCTTCAAGGCCTGGGCCCCTTCCGGCGGATTGGCCGTCGCCCCGGGAGGTCCCTCAGCCGCCGCTTCGCGCGTATTCGTCGTCGTAGCCGTGCTCAGCGAACTGACCGCCGTCCCCTTGGTGACCTCGTTAACCGTCTCCCTCACCGTGCGAAAATCGACCTTCGCGCTGACGCGCACAATGGCCTTCTTCCCAATCTGTTCAAAGGCGTCCAGCACTTTCCGCTCGCGCAACGCCTCCCACTTCTGAATATAGTCCGCCTTGGAACTCGCCAGCGCGGTCAACTCGTCGCGCGGCGGCTCATACAACAACTCGCCCTTCGTCGTGGCCAACGTGATATGGTTAAGGTCCAGATTCGCCCCGCCATGCGTCGCCACAATGTTCAACACCGCCCGGACTTCCTTCTCCGTGGGGCGCCGGCTCACGGAAAGCGTCACGGCCGCCTTGGACGGCTTTTGCGAATCGCTGAACAATTCCTCCTTGGCCGGCGATATGAACACCGCCGACGAATCCACAAAATCGAACTCATTGAGCATGCGCTGCAATTCGCCGTTGATCGCCCGCTGATAATTAAGGTCCTGCAGATACTGATTGGTCATGAGGTCTTTGCGATCGAACAACTCAAAACCCGGCACCGTGCCCTGGGTCTTGGGAAGACCCTTCGCGGCAAGATCGACGCGAAGCTGACTCAGCTTCTGAACAGGCACCATGACCGTCGTGGCGCTATCCCGCATGACATATTTGACGCCGCGATCCTGCAACTCCGCCTGAATCGCCGCCGTGTCCTCCACGGAAAGACGCGTGAACAAGGCCGCGTACTGCGTGTGGCTCCCCATCGCCACAAGCGCGAAAACAACGCCCAACGTGACCAACGCCGCCAACGCGATATTGACCTTCGCGCTCAACGTCAGCTTGTGCCACGTCTGCACCGCTTCGGCCCATACTTGGCGCAGATAATCCACTGACCACCTCTTCGAAGGACGGCCCAGCGCCCCCTTCCCTCTCCGCTCCGACGTCGCTGTCGAAACCGGCGCCCGAAAAAACCCTGCGCCGGCGGCGGCGCGCACGCCGCCCCCTTCCGGCGCGAAGCCCGTCCCGCCGGAAATCCCAAAACGCATCCCGCCGTCCCGCGCAATCCCCAAAACTCAGGACATCGCACGACGACAAACAGGACAAGTCACTTCAACTCTCGACTCCGCACATCCGTTCGGCCGGCACCGAATCAGTCTGCCCGCCGTTACGCAACACTGTGTCCGCCACGGCTTCACGCCATCCCGCGAACGCTTCTCCCGCGCCCCCTCGCGCCCGTCCTCGACGCAGGAACGCAAGCATGTCTCCCCGCCCCCGCCCTGCGCCGCACGCCATGCGGCCTACACTTGCATTTGCATGATCTGCTCGTACGCCGCCACCATCTTGTTGCGAATGACCATCATCGTCTGAAAACCGATGTCAGCCCTCTCGACCGCGATCATGGCCTCCGTCGTATCGCGGATTTCGCCTGCCACCAGCTTTTTGATGGTCGTATCCGCTTCCTGCTGCAAACGTTCCACCTCGCCGATCGACTCGGCAAGCACTTCCTGGAATGACTTGGCTGGCGCCGAAGCGCCCGGAGAGACGGACCGGAGTTGATGCGGATCAATCTCGATCCGCTGCGGCTGTATGGACGGTATCTGGAAAGCGTCTGCCATGGCTGCCTACCTGCTCTCTCCCACACAGTATATCACGCTTGGATAATCTCCAGCGCCTTTTGATTCATTCGGCGATCCGACGCCAACACCGCAATATTCGCTTCATACGCCCGCTGCGCCGACACCAAATCCACCATCTCCGTCGCCAAATCAATGTTCGGATACGCCACATACCCGTCCGCGTCCGCGTCCGGATGACCCGGCTGAAAAACAGTGCGCAACGGACTCGGATCGCTCTCCACGCGCTTCACCCGGACCCCAAACTTCTCGGCTTCCATATTGGGCCGAATCTGAGACCCCTTCAACACGGCCAACTGCCTCCGGAACGCACCGCCCGACGCCGTCCGCGTCGTATTGATATTGGCGATATTGTTCGCCGACACCGTCATCCGGACACGCTGCACGCGCATTCCGCTGACGGCTATGTCCCTTGCACTAACCGCCTCCAACATCGTCCCACCTCACTATACGCAACTACCGAATGTTGTTCAACAGGTTCTTCACCTGTTGAAAATGCTTAACAATGAGACTACTGTAAAGCATATACTTTCCCGTGTTCTCCGAAAGCTTCGCCATTTCCGTGTCCAAGTCAACTTTATTATAGTCATTTTTTGACAAAATCGCAAGATGTTCGAATTCCGGAAGCTCGCGTACCCCATCGAGATGGCGATCCTGGGTCTTGCGGAGAGAGACGCGGTCGCGTCCCTCGATGGCGGCGCGCAAAGTCTTCTGGAAATCGAGTGACACGGAATTGTAATTCGGGGTTTCGACGTTAGCGACATTATTGGCGATGACCCGATGGCTCATCTGCGCGACACGCAGCCCCTGCCGTAATACCGTCACCGCATCGACGCCCGCAAACGCCCCCACGACATCCCTCCTTTCTTTGGTGGGTATCCCACTGCGCCCGCAACGCAACCCGTGTGCCAACGCTTTTCGCCCCATAACCCCAGCAACGCCAACAACAACACTCCCCCTTTCGCACGCCTCTCCAAGCAAAACCTACCCCATGCGGCACAAAGTTCCCAGCAAACACCGCACCAAGTCCTCAAAACGAAAAGGGACATCGCATCTTCTTTCCAAAATTTGGTCATTTTTCGCTTGACACAAGGGCCCTATCCCGTATATCGTGCAAAAGAAGAGCGTTATCGTGTGTTTTCTGAAAAAGACGAGCGAAATTTTGGCGGGCCCACTCGAAGCGTCGCCCCCAAAACCAACAGCAACACGCGATAGACCATCAAGCGCCATTCCAAACCCATAAAGGCTTCTACAAATGAGCAGCGTAGGCAAAAAAATTCGACTCAACCGCATTTTCAGCGATCCCTCCGGACGCATTCTGGCGATCGCAGCAGACCACATGATCAACTACCCCATCGGCATGCCCGAGGGGCTCCGGCGCATCGAAGAAACCATCAAACAGATCGCAGAAGGCAAACCCAGCTCGATCACGCTCAACAAGGGCGTGGCCATGCGCTGCTCCCAGCACTTCGCCGGCCGCGTGCCGCTCATCGTGCAGCAAATGGCGCTTACGTCGCGATGGGCGGCGACGCGATCGCGGTCTCCATTCTCGTCAAGTGCGAAGGGGAACTCGCAAACATGAAACGGTTGAGCGACACGGTTCGCGAAGCCGAACGCTTCGGCCTGCCGGTCATTCCCCATATCTACCCCATCGTGCCGAAAGACGGCGCCCCCTCCGTCAGCGACGCGCCTGAAGACATCGCCTACGCCGTGCGCGTGGGACTGGAAATGGGCGCGGACGTCGTAAAAGTGCCGTACACGGGCGATGTAGCGTCATTCGGCGACATCGTGTCGGTCACGCCCATCCCCGTGGTGACGGCGGGCGGCCCCAAATGCGAGACCCTGGACGAAGCCGTCAAGATGTTGCGCGACGTCGCGCGCAGCGGGTCCGCAGGCAGCACGGTGGGACGCAACGTCTGGGGCTTCCCCGACATCCCCGGCGCCATCCAACAGCTCAAAGAAGCCCTGGGAATGCAGCCATAAAAAAAACGGCGCTGACGCCTGCGCCCGGCAACCCTTGCGCCGCCTGCCATGCAACACGTATCTTCATAGAGGTCCGGTTTTCGGCAAACCATGCCGATACATGCGATTTCTTGCCGGCAGAGCGGAAGGGGGCATCATGACGGAGACGGACATTCCCCGCGCCATTCACGCGTGGCAACAGGAATTGGGCGCGGACAACGTCGCGTTCGACGCGGCCACGCTCGATCGCTACGCCCAAACCACCCAAGACAACGCCCCTCGCCCGGCATGCGTTTTGTGGCCCACATCCACGGAAAAAGTCCAAGCTATCGTCCGCATCGCGGGACAGTGCGGCGCGGCCCTATACCCAATCTCCCGCGGGAAAAACTGGGGATACGGCGACGCCTGCGCTCCCGTCGAAGGCGCAGCCATCGTCGACCTGTCCCGGATGAACCGCATCATCGAAATCAACGCCGAGCTTGCGTACGCCGTCATCGAACCGGGCGTATCGCTGCAGCAATTGCACGAACACCTCACGCAAAACGACATCCCCTTGTGGATCGATTGCACCGGCGCAGGCTGCGACGCCAGCTTCGTGGGCAACACCCTCGACCGCGGTTTCGGCCACACGCGCTATGGCGACCATTTCCTGAGCGCCTGCGGCATGGAGATCGTGCTCGCCGACGGGCGCGTGCTGAACACCGGATTCACGCACTATGCAAACGCGCGCGCGGGACGCGTCTACCGCTATGGCGTCGGACCGTCACTCGACGGGCTGTTCTGCCAATCGAATTTCGGCATCGTCACGCAAATCGGCATGTGGCTTCAACCCGTTCCCGATCGGTTCTGTTTCTTCGCCATCGCCGCAGACCGCGACGAAAGCCTTGGCGCCCTTGTGGACCGGCTGCGCCCGCTGCGCCTGGACGGAACCCTGACGACCGCCATTCACATCGGCAACGACTTGCGCGTGTTCAGCGCGAAGGGACGCTACCCATGGGCGGAGGCAGGCGGGCAAACGCCCTTGCCGGAGGATCTGCGCGCCGTCATGCGCAAACGCCAAGGAATCGGCGTCTGGAACGCCGTCGGCAGCCTGTCGGGCTCCGCCGCGCACGTACGCGCCGCGAAACGGGCCCTGCGTCGGGCCGTACGCGGCTTGGGACGCATCGTCTTCGTCAACGACGCCCTGCTCGCGCTGGGCTCCATCGCCGCGTCATGCCTATCATGGACCCCCTTCGGCAAGCGCCTTTCCGAACAGCTTGCCGCCGTCAAACCCAATTACGATTTGCTGCGCGGCGTCCCCACCGACGTCCCGCTGCTCGGAGCCGAATGGCGCCTACGACAGCCAAACGAAACGCGCGATCCCGGCGCGCTCGATCCCGCTTGCGGTTTGTTCTGGATGTCTCCGGTCGTGCCGATGACCGGCCGCGACGCACGCGCCGTCACCGATCTACTCGCGCCCATCCTGACGGAACACGGCTTCGATGCGCTCGCCACGTTTACACTGCTCAATGAGCGCGCCATGATCGGCATCTTCAACATCGCCTTCGACAAAACCGACCCGAAGGAAACCCAACGCGCCGTGACGTGTTACGATCAGGCCATGGCGGCCCTCCTCCGCGAAGGCTACGTCCCCTACCGAACCGGCCTGCGCGGCATGCCCAAGCTTCATGCCCGCGGCGATGTCTTTTGGGAAATTGCGGCGGACATCAAGCGCGCCCTCGATCCGCACGGCATCATCGCTCCCGGCCGCTACCTTCCGCCCATCGTCGATCCGTAAACGATCCCCAGCGGGACGGGGCGGACGACTTCGCGACAGCCCCCCTGCGCCCCTGCATCGCGTCCTTCGCAAACCTTCGCGGTTCTGCTACAATAGACTTCAACGTCGAACCCAAAACCGCACGCATAACCAAGGAGAAGATCATCATGTCTCGGAGAAAATGGAGCGTGGCATGCGCCATCGTGGCTATCGGGCTGACATGCAACGCTTCTGCGGCAGTCAACCGCATTCTCCTGGTCGGAGACAGCTGGGCCGCCATCATGCTAGGCGTCGGATCGTTCGCCCATCCCTTGGCCGATGCGGGCCTGAGCCAGTGCGGCGTGGTAGGAGCCGAGACCGCCATCGGCGGCACAACGGCGCGTCAATTCGCCCAAAACTGGCCGATCTTCGGCACGGGCGGCTGCGATCGCATCACCTTGGCGCTCAACACATACCCAACTGCAGACATCGTGCATGTCAGCCTTGGCGGCAACGATATCCTAGGAAGACTGACCGGAACCATGACGCCCGCCGAACAGGCGGCGCTGTTCGACGAAGTCACCGGCTACCTTCGCACCGTGATCTTGCATATCAAGTCGATACGCCCCAACGCTCGGGTCGCGGTGTGCGGCTATGACTATATCGACCGTCCGCTTCCCAACCTCACGGCGCAGGAAACCAACCAGAAAATCGTCGACTTCAGCCAACGGGTCCTGGCCATGACACAGTCCATCGACGACTGCTCGTATATTCACAATCTGGGACTCATGCAGCATCGATTTGGGTATCCAGGCGTTTACCAAGCGGGACAAACGCCTTTTCCGGGCGGCGCGCCCGCCTACGCGCCATTTCCAGGAGGCGACATAGCCTACACGTCGCCGCCCGAAGCCCTGTCGGACCCCATCCACTTGTCCATAGAAGGATACGAGCGCCTCGCCGAAAATTGCGTCCAGCAATGTTACGCAGCATGGTTGACGGACTGCCCCGAGGTTGTAGAAACGGCTCCCATGGGCTTGCCTGCCACGTCGGGAGACGTCGTATCATTTGCCGTGGCATTCTCCCGTCCCGTCACCGGCGTGGACATCGACGATTTCAACGTGGCCGTTTCCGGAGCCGTGACCGGCTGTTCGATTGTCCGGGTCGAAGGGTCCGGCGCCCATTACGTGGTATCGATCCACCGCGGAAGCGGAAACGGAACCATTTCTCTCAGCGTCGTCGACGACGACTCCATTGTCGACATCTATGGCGTTCCACTCGGCGGGTATGGGATTGACAACGGGGGCAGCTCCCCCAGCGCGCCCATCGTCATTGACGAATCGATCTCCCTGCCGTTGCCGGCGTGGCCTATCGCGGCGGCGCTGGGATGCGTCGGGTTCGCCGCGTCCACGATGCAGCGCCGAAAGACGGCCTTGCCCAAGCGATAGCGCGAAAAGAACGAAAACGCCATATCCAGCGCGCAGGGAACTGCCCCAAAATGCTTACAAACTCCCTGAATTTACGCGATCGGAAATAACGCCAACAGACGGCGGGCTTCCTTCTCCCGGCGCAACAAGACGGCAAGGTCCGCCAAATTCGCCCGGAGCGCGGCGTTCTCCGGATCCAAATGCAGGCCTTCCAACAGACGATCCCATGCATCCTCAAAACGCCCCAGCGCATGGAGCGCCGTCGCAAGATTGTTGAGGCACACGGCATTCCGGTCCCACGTGCGAACGGCAAAAACAAACGTCTTGACGGCCCCCATCGCGTCGCCGGCCGCAAAAAGGGCCTCCCCCATCCGGTTGGCTTCCTCGGCGATTTCTCGCTTGCGTTGCTGCGTCCGCCCGTAGTTCCCGAGGCGTTCGGGCCGACGTTTCGCGGAAACGGCCCATCCCCAATGCGGCATGCCGGGAAAAGAAATCGTTTCGCTGCGATCCCGCTCCAAACCGGCCCGGGAGAGCAAAATATCCACTCCCAGACGCGAGTAGCCGTCCAACGGCGTCGCCATCATGCCGCCAGGCCGGGGGGGCATCCAAAGCCCCGTGTAGAACGCTTCGGCGACTTCCATCGCTTCACCGTTGCGACACGCCGCGACGATCGATCCTTCCGGCGATATCATGCTGCGCGCGGCGCCAAGCCGCTTTTCGGCTTGCGCGTCATGAGGAAACGGCGCGAGAAATACAACGGCGTCGTATCCATTTCCAGGCGCTTCCTCCACGGCAGAGCAGCGGAAGACGTCGCACCCTTCGGCAGACAACGCTTCGTCGGCGGACGACGCATCCGGATCAGCGCCGCCTACCAGCAATAGCCGCTTGACCAACGGAGAAAGGAGCGGCAAAAGACGCGGCAACGCGAACGTCCCCCATGAAAAACATGGAACTGCCGAGTCGGGCGACATACTCTCCCGCAGTCGGCGGACCATCGCGCGCGCCCACGAGGAACCGGCGCCACGAAAATCTGACGGATAAAATGCCGGCACGCCCAGCATCCGCAGGATCGTCGCTGTCGATCGGGCGGGGTCGTCTTCCTCGGATATCGCCGCC